>JBDSBN010000183.1:0-11812 GCA_039921585.1 Ginsengibacter sp.
GGACTTTTGCCGCCAGCTTCCTTCAGATTCGCAGTCGCCCGCGACACCCTTGCTATTGGCTAACACTCCCTACTGTAAAGCGTGTTCGGGACTTGCACCCTATAGCTTATATACATGCCTGACACACACAAAAAGGGCCAGCCCCTAATGCTGACCCTTAACTTACACATGAATCTACCTTACATTCTTTAATCTTTTTAGGGATTCGTTTAAGAAGTTAAAAAAAGGACCAGCCCCTAACGCTGGCCCTTAACTTACACATGAATCTACCTTACATTCTTTTACTTTTTCAGAGATCCGTTTAAGAAGTTAAAAAAGGACCAGCCCCTAACGCTGGCCCTTAACTTACACATGAATCTACCTTACAGTTTTACAATTCGTTGAGTTATTTTTTGAGTATTGCTAATCATTTGAATAAAGTATATGCCATTCGGTGAGCTCCCTATATTTATCGAGGATTGCCCTGCCTTACCTGTTCCTTTTTGAATGCTTCTTCCGGTCATATCCAGGATATTAAATCGATAGTCTTCGCTTGCCTGCACATTTATTTCATTACGCACCATTGTAGAAATCCTAAACAGTTTCTTATCGATAAATTCAGATTTCAAATTGAGGGCATTTGAGTAAATAATATTACCAGACTGAGTGATCACTCTTATACGGTAATAAACATTACCATTTATTTCCGGACGATAAACCAGAGACGATTCAGTTTGAGTAATCATTTCAATTGCAGAGTAATGAATACCATCCGATGATTTTTCGAGGATCATTTTTTCGGCGGCAGACTCCATACGAATCGTCCAGGATAATTCATGTCCACCTTTTATCGCCTTGCCTTTTAGACTTAGTTCATTAACCGGCAAAACCGTTGTTGGAGAGAGCATTCCCTTTACAAAGTAAGAACCCAAACTTCCATAATTACTTGTATTTATATTTCCTGCACCACTTACAACAGCATAATAGATTCCTTGTTGTAAAATTGTATCTACTGAAACATGCAGTACATCCTCCGGATCATATTCCGCAATTACATCCAATGTTTCATTTAATAAAACAACTTTGATATCCAGGTTCGCCCCCTCATTGTTTGGGCCTACTGAGAATGGCAGAACATCTAACTTTACCTTACTTGTTTGATTCACATTAAAGGAAAAAACATCTTTGTCTATGTTGGTGATAATAATGCCCTCAGCCGTAAATAAGTTATCCTTCACAAGTATTTTTGTCGATTCATTTGGATTATTTCCATGATCATCAGCCCGATAGGTAAATCCATTTCTGGAAGTAATGATTGAAAGATTATCCTGCTCCTGCGTGCATCCATAAGGTGTAGGACCATTATTCCAACCGGAGAGATTCCTTCCATAGCTATTTCCCATTACCGGCGCCCATCCGATTTCACCGGAGCCGTAACCCTCATTGTATGTGGCGACAAGACTGCAGTTTGAATTATATTTTGCCTGATGTGATAATCCTAAAGTATGTCCGCTTTCATGTGACACGCATTCCGCCACATTCTTTTGATTGTAACCCAATTTATCAGAGAAAACAAATGCCGGGGTGTCATCGCCCCATGTGAATGATCCTGTATAAGCAACGCCACCTACACCCGGATACCAATCGCTTGTTTTGGTAACAACCACCCGTACACGACGTGCCAGAGGTGCAGCAAGATAAACCGTGGAATCTGTGGTTACATTCACATTAAACGGACGATAATCTTCTGCCACCCGATGAAATATGTTGATGATTTGATCATTGGACAATCCGGATGGCTGACAATAAAATGCGGCACCACGATTCCAGGATGTCCCTTCTATAAAATGGCCATCAAAATCAATAAATATCGTTGCTTTCGCGGATGGATAACTATTCAGTTTTGGCTGGCTTTGAACAGAATAGGATAATAAAAAAAAGCAAAATATAGTAAGTAAAAAATTTGTTTTCATAGTGGAAGGTTAGGGTCCTTAAAAAAAATAGTATAGATTCAAAAAATATTCAGGTAATTAATAATCCTGAAGAAGCACCTCCGTTTTGATTTTATTCAATACATATCCTCCATCATCATCCTGAACCAATTCATATCCATCGGCGTAATCTTCATTAATGATCCGCCCAACGTATGTGATCGATTTATCATCATTGATTCTTTTGGAAATAGAGAAGATTGTATTATCTAAAGAAGAGGATTTTATGAGCACACTATATAAGTTATCATACCTTTTGATGGAAGAAGTAACGACTCCTTCAAAATCGAAGTTTTTAAATTGCAACTTAATAGAGGTTCCTTTTTTAGCGGAAAAGGCACGGTCTAATTCCGTCACTTTTGCAGGAACTCTTTGAGATAAGCCTCTAAATAATTGGGATTTTTCTGAAGATGGTAATTGAGTTCTCCCATGATTAATTATTTGTGCAGATGATGCATAGGAGCACATCATTATCAGGCACACCATAAATAGTGAGTTTGTGAGTTTCATTAGGTAGATTTTTGTTTTCAGATATTCGGACAACTATAAAACGGCAAACATTTTAAAATATTTCATAAACCCTGAGATTTATTTTTAAGACATATCTTCTTATGCGATATCAGGTAGCGAAATACAAAAGATTTGTCGAAAAGGCACCACCGGTTCAATAGAAATAAAAAAGGAAGAAAGTAATGGTACGACGATATGTTCAGCACCTGTAATAGCAAAGAAAAAAAGCTTTTACAAGCGCTGAATGATCAGGTAATTCATTAAGAAGAATCGTATCTTTCCTTTTTTTTTACCTGAAAAGAAGGTATTGATCTCTCACTCATTCCTAATTAAATAAAATGAAAAATTATAAAAAATATTTTATCCTTCCCGTGCCGCCGGAGGAAGTTTACCTGGCTTTGACCAACCCTTCCATCATACAATTATGGACCGGTGAAGTGGCAAAGATGTCCACGGAGGAAGGAAGTGAATTCTCTTTATGGAATGAAAGTATTATTGGTAAAAATCTCTCGTTTGAAAAAAACAAAATGATCGTTCAACAGTGGTATTTTGATCAGGAAGAACCGTCTATTGTAACCATTAAATTACATCCGGATAAAAAAGGTACTTCTGTTGAATTAAAACATACCAATATTCCGGAGGAAGAATATGATAATATAGAAAGGGGTTGGAATGAATATTACTTTGGTTCTTTGGAAGAGTTCTATGAGGAGGAATAATTAAGTGGGCAAATAGTTGGTTGTAGAATGGTTGTATGGTTAAATGGCTGTGATAACACAGTCTTATGGAGTTTTAATTTTTCTCATGTAAAATGAGATGTATTCTGTCCCAAATGGCTGCATCAACTCATACCCATTTTTAAACATAAAGTTCAACACATCGATACTGGAATTAAATTCCATTTTTTTTCCGGTGCTATCCAAAAGTATTTGTTCCATATTACTTAAAACCCTTGCTTCCTGACCAAAATCAATCAGTACCTGGATTTTCCGGGAACCTAAACCAGCGCTCTTCGCCGACCATTTAAGATATTCTTCTTTATAATCTTTCAGTGGAATTCCGTTGACAGTTTGCGCCTTAAGTGAAAAGCTCACAAAGAAAAAAGAGATAAGGAGGAGGAAGGATGTTTTCATATTTGACTGTTTTGGTACCTTAATATTTTATTGAAACTAGTCATTTGTGCACATCTAAAATGTTAGCAGATCCTTAATTCAAGAGGATCGGTAATGAGATCTGATGATCAATATAAATAGGACTCATAGAGGTGAATTTAATAATGGAGGATAACGGATTAGAACAGCTAACATTCTTTCAATATGAATAATTATGTATAGGAATTTATAAATAAATAGTGGAGGATAGCGGGGTCGAACCGCTGACCTTCCCGAATTCATTCGGGACGATATACCAACTGAGATAATCGTTTAATAATTTAATACATTGTTGTTTTAAAAGAATCACTATTTGTATAAAATGCAAAAGGCAAGACCAAAAAATGATCTTGCCTTTCTAAGTGGAGGATAGCGGGGTCGATCCGCTGACCTTCCCGAATTCATTCGGGACGATATACCAACTGAGATAATTAATTAGCTGGTAATACAATTAATAAAAAAACCCACTCAGTGAGTGGGCTGTAATAGTGGAGGATAGCGGGGTCGAACCGCTGACCTCTTGCATGCCATGCAAGCGCTCTACCAACTGAGCTAATCCCCCTTTTATTCAAAATAATACCGCCGCTAACGTTTTCCTTAGCGGCGGCAAATATAATGAGTAATTAATAAAAAGAAAACTTTTTATTAATCGCCCCAGATTTCTTCTTTTCCTTCCAGCCAAAGTTTTACAAGTCTGTTAGAAACAGATTTTGGTCTTTCGAGTGGGAAACCCAACGCCCTATCCCAGCAAAGGCTGGCTAATACACCTAATGACCTGGCAACACCAAATAAAACGGTGTAGAACTCATACTCCTTCATTCCATAATGCACTAATAAGGCGCCGCTGTGCGCATCCACATTTGGCCATGGATTTTTAATTTTGGCAATGGATCCCAACACAGGTGGCACCGCCTCATAAATATTCCAGACTGTTTGAACCAATGGGTCATCCGGCATATGTTTTTTCCCAAATTCCATTTGCGCTTCGAATCGTGGATCTGTTTTACGAAGAACCGCATGTCCATATCCTGGAACTACTTTCCCTTCAGCAAGCGTTTTTTCCACATACTCTACAATTTGTTCTTTGGTAGGAAGATCACTTCCGATCTCTTCACGCATTTCGAAAATCCATTTAATTACTTCCTGATTGGCAAGTCCGTGTAACGGACCAGCTAATCCATTCATTCCTGCAGCAAATGCAAGATATGGATCACTTAAAGCGGAACCTACAAGATGTGTGGCATGTGCCGATACATTTCCACCTTCATGATCAGAATGGATCGTCATATACAAACGCATTAATTCACGAAAGCTCTCATCGTTATAACCCAACATATGAGCAAAATTTCCAGCCCAATCCAGTAGCCCATTTGGTTGAATGTGTTTACCCACTTTATATTTTCGACGATATATATAAGCGGCTATTCTAGGTAGTCTTGCAATCAGGTCCATCGCATCGTCAAATGCAGCGTCCCAATAATCCTTTTTGTTCATGCCTTCCGCATATCTTCTAGCGAACTCACTTTCGGTTTGCAATGCCATGATTCCCACTACAAACTGAGTCATTGGATGCGAACTTTCCGGTAATGATTCGATTGTATCAAACACAAAATTAGGCACATGACTTCTTCTTTGCCATACATTACTGATGTGTTGAGCATCTTCATCAGTAGGCAGTTCACCTACAAGCATCAGATAAAATAATCCTTCTGGTAATGGTTCGTTTCCACCTTCTGCTTTGGGTAACATTTTTTGCAATTCAGGGATCGAGTATCCTCTAAACCGGATTCCATCTTGCGCATCCAGAAGTGATGTTTCTGTAACCAATCCTGTAATGCCCCGCATTCCCTGATAAATCTGTGATAATTTTACCTCTCCAATTACTTTATCCCCATGTTCTTTTAGAATATTTTTTACTTCTTCGGCAAGTATATCTGCCTTTGCTCTAAATCTGTCTTTAATCAGTCCCATAAATAAATATTGAAAATCTTTTAAAGATTTTATTGCAAAATTGCTAGAGCCCTAAAGTTAATCTATGAGAAAATGTTAAACAAAAGAAATATGCTTATAATAGAAAAAATATAAAAACCTGCCGCACATTCCCCATTTATTTAGAGGCCTTTCTGTATAATATCCAGGCAAGAAAGCCAAATACAACATTGGGTAACCAGGCTGCGACGATCGGATTAAAATTTGCTTTTAAGGAGAAAACGGCAGAAAATCTTCCGACCAAAATATAGATCACGCAAATAAGAACACCAAGAGCAAGGTGGAATCCGCTTCCTCCCCGAATTTTTCTGGATGCAATTGTTGCTCCTATAATTGTAAGAATAAAAACAGAAACCGGAGTGGCATTTCTGTTCTGCTTTTCAAGAATAAGCGAATTGACATTTTCTGATCCTCGTAATTTTTCCAGTTGAATAAATTCTGTTAGTTCCGGCGTGGTCAATTTATCTTTCATGTAATCATCTCTTCTCAAATCACGTGGTTTAAAATTAAAATTCATTAGCTGCGTATCTGATTCTACTATTGTATGTCGTAAGCCGTTGATCGTTCTTTCGGTCACTCTCCCTAGTCTCCATTTGCCCACTGCTGTATCCCAAATCAGAGATTGTGCCTGCATATTATATACAAGATTGGTGCTGTCAAAACGTTGTACAAAGAAATTAGATCCTGTTTTACTCGTTGTATCATAGTAACGGATGCCCGCATAGGAGAAGGAATCCAGTTTAAAATATTTATTGCTGAGGGTGGAAGTATTGACATATCCACCATAGTTAAAATCAATATATTTCGAATTAAAATTCGCCCATTTCTCATTGGCGGGTGGTAATACGAATTGATTGGTCCACCATAATAATCCCGTAAATAAAGCACCACCCAATGCAAAGGGTAAAAGAAATCTTCTAAAACTCACACCACTCCCAAGGATGGCGATAATTTCTGAACGATTCGCCATTTTAGAAGTGAAAAATATAACAGCAATAAAAATAAACAGAGGAAACAGCATTGCTGTTATACGAGGAATAAATCCAAAATAATATTGAGAAATGATCGTAGAGGTGGGCAATCCCGTTTTTGCAAAATCATCTGTTCTTTCACTCAGATCGATAATTATCACCAATACTGTCAGAGCAATCAGCGCAAAGAAGAAAGTTACAAGAAACTTTTTTAGTATGTACCAATCTATTTTTTTCATACGGGCAGCAAGATAACTGATAATGAATAATTGAGGAGGAAAAATTGCATACAGAAAGATATAATCAGTCAGCTTTAGCGTTTCTTTTTCAGAACTAAGTCATATGAATGCAGCACAAATTCTTCTACTTGCTTTTTAGAAAATGTACCATCTATTATAATTGTATTCCAATGCTTTTTATTCATGTGGTATCCCGGCAATACTGAATCATATCTTTCGCGTAACTCAATGGCTAAGTCAGGGTCACATTTCACATTAAAACGTAAGGGAGCGGAAGCCAAAGATGTCAGTAGAAATATTTTTTCTTTCACTTTAAAAACAAGGGTATCTTCTCCGAAAGGAAATCCTTCCGTAACATCCTCTAAGGAAAGCGCATAATTTCTAAGTTCTTCAATATTCATATTAAAAAAGTAATAAAAATAAAAAGATCTAACAACTAATTTAAAATTAGAAATGTAATTACATTTCTATAAAAGTTTTGCCAAACACTTTTTCAAGCTCTCTTTCCAAAATGGAATTTCGATTTGAAGTGCTTCCTTCAACTTTGAAGTGTCCATTACAGAATACAAAGGTCTCCTTGCCGGTGTCACAAATTCTGAAGAGGAAACAGGAGATATAGTACATTGACTATTACTTATTTCTTTAATAGCCAAAGCAAATTCGTACCAATTTGTGATTCCGCTATTGCTATAATTATAAATTCCATATAAGTCCTTTCCGGATTCTATTTGCTGAATAAACTTCATAATAACCTTTGCAAGATCTGCCGCATAGGTGGGACATCCTACCTGATCGGACACTACATTCAATTGATCTTTTTCTGCAAACAAATGAAGCATTGTTTTTACAAAATTATATCCAAACGAAGAATATACCCAGGAGGTACGGATCACGAGAGCAGTGGGGTTATGATTTATTGCAAGCTCTTCTCCTTTTAATTTCGAACTTCCATACACATTCACAGGTCCTACTGCATCTGTTTCTTTTAGTGGGATACCTTTTTCGCTATTATATACATAGTCCGTTGAAATATGGATGAACTTAACCTGATAGCTTTTGCATACTTTGGCTAAATTTCCTACCGCCTCTGCATTAATTAAAAAAGCACTTTCTTTTTCACCTTCTGCTTTATCAACAGCAGTATAGGCTGCACAATTAATACAATAATGAATGGTTTGATTCTGAAAAAAAGATTCAACGTCCTTGTAATCTTCAATAGATAATTCTTGCCTGGAGGTAAATAAAAATTTAAATCCGGAGTAAGCCAGAGATAATTCTTTTATTTCATTTGCAAGTTGTCCTGTTGCTCCTGTAACAAGAACTGTTCGTATTTGCTTTTCTTCCAGCATTTTAAATCATTTCATTACTTTCAAAAACAAATGTTTTCCGGCAATTTTCAAATGAGGGCTGTAGGGCATCTTTTTCTGAAATAACCGTTTTCTCAGCGGGAATTTGCCAATCGATATTCAACGTGGGATCATTCCATAAAATCCCGGCTTCACTTTCTTTATTATAAAATGCATCACATTTATATAACACATCTGCGGTTTCGCTAATGACCGAATAGCCATGAGCGAAACCTTTTGGAATCAACAGTTGTTTTCTATTTTCCGCAGTAAGTTCGATAGTAAAGGATTTTCCGTATGTAGGCGAATTTTCTCTTAAATCAACTGCTACATCAATGATCTTTCCACTTAAAACCCGCACAAGCTTGGTTTGCGCATGCGGATCTAACTGATAATGTAATCCACGCACAATTCCATATGAAGATTTTGCCTGATTATCCTGAACAAACTGAATATCTATCCCATTTTCCAATAACGTATTTTGATTATAACTCTCAAAAAAATGACCTCTGTTATCTTCAAATACTTTTGGTTGCAAAACAATCAGTCCTGGGAATTCTGTTTTGAGAATAATCATGAATTAAATGATTTAAATACTTTATTACTTTGGTGTGGTGTATAATTCTTTAAAAAAATCAATTGTCTTTATAAGGCCATCCTTAAATTTCGTTGTGGGCTCATAACCCAGTAAGTTTTCCGCAAGGGAAATATCTGCAAGGGAATTGCGGATATCGCCTTCTCTTGGATCCCGATGAATCGGATCTATTTCGCTTTTCAGATAATCTTTGATAAAGGTATACAAATAGTTTACAGAATAATTTTCTCCCACAGCTACATTATACACTTTATTCTTTGCATCGGCATTTTCCGAAAGCATCCCTTTTACATTTACCTGAACCGCGTTTTCTACAAAAGTAAAATCTCTTGTTTGTTCTCCGTCACCATTAATATATGCATGCGAATGATTCATAATCGCTTTTACAAACAATGGGATAACGGCTGCGTAAGGCCCATCAGGGTCCTGACGTGGCCCAAAAATATTAAAATACCTAAAGCCCAATACAGGAATACCATATGTTTTTGCAAATACATCAGCATATAATTCATCCGCTTTTTTACTTACGGCATAGGGCGATAAACAATTTCCCACCCGGCTTTCAATTTTTGGCAAAGTAGGTTCATCGCCATATACAGATGACGAAGATGCGTAAACGAATTGTTTGATATTATTTTCAACAGCTGCTTTCAGCATATTTACAAAACCGCCTACATTAACATCATTTGTGGTAAATGGCTCTTTTATAGACCTCGGCACAGACCCAAGAGCAGCCTGATGACTAATGTAATCGATGCCTTCACAAGCCTTTCGGCAGCTATCAATATTCCGGATATCTCCTTCGAGGAATTCAAATCCTTCATACTTCCGCAGTACGTCCAGGTTTGATTGAAACCCATTGGCGAGGTTATCTAAAACTCTCACCTTACCTGCTCCGTTTAATAATAAATATTCTGCGATATGACTACCAATAAAACCTGCACCTCCGGTAACTAAAAAAGAATGTTTACTTAAATCTATTGAATGGAATGTATGATTCATTTAATTATTTTAGAGACTCCAATATTTTCTGCTTGTTATTTTATTCCTGAAAATCCCTTTCAGATCCGCAACCATACCACCCTCTTTTGTAAACTTCTCAAAGGCTACATCATCCATATTTGTATAAGCATCATGAGGTACTGCTACGATCACTGCTTCATAATCATCTTCCAGTTTTTCGGTCAAACCAAATCCATACTCATGCTGAAGTTGCGCACTATCCGCATGTGGGTCTGTAACATGAACATTTAAAGAAAAACTTTGAAGTTCTTTGACAACATCTGCCACTTTAGAATTTCTGATATCGCTGACGTTTTCTTTAAAAGTAGCTCCCATTACCAACACCTTCGCATCCTTAACGGCTCCATTCATCATAATGATATGTTGCAAAACTTTCTTAGCCACATGTGCGGCCATTCCATCATTAATACTTCTTCCGGCAAGGATTACCTGCGCATCGTATCCTAATTTGCTCGACTTGTACGTAAGATAATACGGATCCACTCCTATACAATGACCGCCAACAAGTCCCGGCTGAAATTTTAAGAAATTCCATTTGGTGCCTGCCGCTTCCAGTACTTCAAATGTGTTGATATTCATTTTGTCAAAAATTATTGACAATTCATTCATCAAAGCAATATTTAAATCGCGCTGTGTGTTTTCAATGATTTTAGCAGCTTCAGCTACTTTAATACTAGAGGCTCTATGTACTCCTGCATCTACCACTAATTCATACACTTTTGCAATTGTATCCAGACTCTCTTCATCACATCCGCTCACTACTTTCACAATATTTGCAAGTGTGTGAACCTTATCTCCCGGATTTATCCTTTCCGGAGAATATCCCAATTTAAAATCTTCTACCATTTTCAAGCCTGATAATTCTTCAATTACCGGCAGGCAATCTCCCTCTGTACAACCCGGATATACGGTACTTTCAAAGACAACATAATCACCCTTCTTAATAACTTTACCAATGGTTTCACTTGCTTTCTGAATAGGAATCAAATTGGGAACATTATGCACATCCACGGGTGTTGGAACCGCTACAATATAAAAATCAGCTTCCTTTAATTTTTCCAGTGAAGTAGTAAACTCAATATCAGTCCCCTCAAAAGCAGATGCTTCCAGTTCATTGCTTGGATCAACTGCGTTTTTCATCATCTCTACTCTTTCCTCATTGATATCAAAACCAATGACAGATATTTTCCTGGCAAATTCAAGGGCAATCGGAAGTCCAACATAACCTAATCCGATTACGGCAAGCTTCTTTTTTTTATCTACTAATTCCTGGTACATCATATTGTTTTTTTAAATCGAAGACCGATTCCGTTATATTGTTTATTTCCTATTTGATCAAATTTTCTTTGCGGGCAAATTCCTTAGGCAATTTATAAAGTTCATCTTCAGGTAAGGATTTAAAATACTCATAAGTTATTTTTAATCCTTCCGCTCTGCTTATGGTTGGTTCCCAATTCAGAATTTTCTTCGCAAGGCTGATATCCGGTTGTCTTTGTTTTGGATCATCCTGAGGCAAGGGCTTATAAGTGATCTTTTGATTGGTTCCTGTCAATGTGATAATTTCTTCTGCAAATTCTTTTAAAGTAATCTGATCCGGATTCCCAATGTTTACAGGCATTGAATAATCGCTCATTAATAACCGGTAGATACCTTCTATCAAATCATCAACATAACAGAAACTTCTGGTCTGACTTCCATCTCCAAACACGGTCAAATCTTCTCCCCGTAATGCTTGCCCGATGAAAGCAGGCAAGGCTCTACCGTCATTTAGTCTCATACGTGGTCCGTAAGTATTAAATATGCGAACGATGCGTGTCTCTAAATGATGAAAAGAATGATAGGCTGTAGTGATTGCTTCCTGAAAACGTTTTGCCTCGTCGTAAACACACCGAGGTCCTACGGGATTTACATTGCCCCAATAATTTTCATTTTGAGGATGTACCAAGGGATCGCCATAAACCTCACTGGTAGAGGCAACAAGTATACGTGCTTTTTTATTGAGTGCTAATCCAAGGCAA
>JBDSBN010000184.1:0-2596 GCA_039921585.1 Ginsengibacter sp.
ACAGAACAATTCCAAAACCTGAAGGCTTCCGAAGCCGCAGTAAAAGCATCTCTGGAAGCATATGAACTGTATGAAGTACGGTACCAGTCGGGTTTAATTAATCTGATCGAATTGCTTCAATTACAAAAGATCCTGCAGGATACAGAAAGGAATTATTTATCTGCCCTTCATGTTTATTGGACGGAATTATTAAATCAGACTGAATCCATTGGGAGCTTTTCTTTTCTGCTGAATGCTATTAAAAAATAAACCAAATTAACTATGAATATTATTAGACTAGCTCTTCGCAAACCCGTAGCTGTAATGGTTGTGGTGCTTGCAATAGGCATTTTCTCTTTCTTTGTTGTGCGGAAGATCAATGTGGATATATTTCCTGAAATAGAATCTCCCGCGATCTATATCGCGCTGCCCTATGGCGGATTATCGCCCGCTTATATGGATGGCTTTATGGCCAATGAGTTTCAAAAAGTATTGATTTTTGTGAGTGGTGTAAAAGCGATCGAATTTAAAAGTGTTCAGGGCTTTACCCTGGCTAAACTTTCTTTTTATCCGGGAACGGATATGGGCCAATCGGCCGCAGAAGTTTCTACACAGGTATCCAGAGCGATGGCTTTTTTACCACCCGGAGCAGTTCCTCCGCAGGTGGTCCGTTTTGATGCGAGCTCATTGCCCGTAGGACAACTCGTTTTTGAAAGCGACAGTCGTTCGATTGGAGAAATTCAAAACCTGGTGATTACGCGCATTCGTCCCATGTTCGTATCGATTCCCGGAATTACTGCTCCCGCCCCCTTTGGTGGAAATGCGCGATCGATCGTGGTAAAAGTGAATCCTGACCTCATGCAATCCTATGGATTTACGGAGGAGGAAGTGATGACAGCTATTGCAAAAAGCAATCTGCCCTCACCCGCCGGAAACATCAGAATTGGGGATAAAAATTATCTGAGTCCGGTTAATTCCATGCTGGAATCAACAGAAGAGTTTCTGAACGTTCCGGTTAAATCCTTTGGTGATGCCACGGTATATATTAAAGATATTGCCACGGTGGAGGATGGAACAGATATTACCACAGGATACGCGATCGTTAATGGAAAGCGATCTGTTTATTTACCCATCATTAAAAAAGCAGATGCTTCTACCATAAAAGTGGTGGAAAATTTAAAAAAATCTTTACCTCAACTAAAGGAAAATTTACCGGACGATGTGCATGTCGAATATGTTTTTGATCAGTCCGTGTATATACAGCGCTCTGTTACTAATCTTGTACATGAAGGGATATTAGGCGCTTTATTCACCGGATTGATGGTCTTCCTTTTTTTGGCGGATAAAAGAGGATCTCTGATTGTGGTATTGACGATTCCGATTTCTATATTAACCGCCGTATTGATGCTTTATGCCTTTGGGCAAACAATAAACATGATGACGTTAAGCGGCCTTGCATTAGCTATCGGAATATTGGTAGATGAGGCCACCGTTACCATTGAAAACATTCACCAGCATTTTGAGAAGGACAAACCCAAAGCAAGAGCCATTCTGGATGCGCTACTGGAAATATCCATTCCTAAATTGATCATTCTACTTTGTATTCTATCCGTGCTGATGCCTTCTTTTATAATGACAGGCATACCTAAGGATATGTTTTTACCTCTATCTATGGCTGTGGGTTTTGCGATGATTGCTTCCTTTATTTTCTCACAGACTTTCGTGCCGGTTATGGCAAATTGGATGATGAAGAAAAAGGTAATGACAGACAATTTATATTCAAGAGGGAGAATAAAACGCACCCGGTTTGACAAGTTTAAAGGCAGATATCTTCTCCTGGTACGCTCACTTCAAAAACGAAAATTGGTGGTCATATCCGGTTATGCAATCATTGTAATCTCAGCGATGGTATTTGGTTTCAAACAAATCGGGACAGATATCATGCCTGCCAGTGCTACCACGGATTTACAGGTTCGACTCATTGCGCCAACAGGTACACGAATTGAAAAAACCGAGGAATATTTACATCAAGTCACCAATATTATCGTTGAAGAAGCAGGTGAGAATTCAATAAATATTTCATCCGCTTTTGTAGGGACTCATCCGTCGGCATCGGCTATTAATCCAATCTTTTTATTTACCAGTGGCTCACAGGAAGCGGTTTTGCAGGTATCCTTAAATAAAGATGTTCTGACTTCTTCTGCAATGAATATTAAGGAAAAAGTCAGGGTTAGAGTGAAAACCGAAATTCCCGAACTACAATTATCTTTTGAACCAATTGAATTGGTAGAAAAGATCATGAGCCAGGGAACCAATACTCCGGTTCAGATTAGAGTGGGTGCCAGACAATTGGATCAGGCAAATCAATTTGCAAGAAAAATTGAGACGAGGTTAAAACAGAATGATTTTCTTCGGGATGTCCGAATCGAGGAAGCGTTGGATTATCCGAAAGTTCAGATAAAAGTGGACCGCGAAAGAGCTGCGCGTTTTGGATTGACGATGCAGGATGTATCCAAAGTTTTGACAATGGCGACCTCATCTACCCGCTTTACAAATAAGACCTTGTGGCGTGATCATGGTTCAGGGCTCATTTTTCAGGTACAGGTACAAGTTCCCG
>JBDSBN010000185.1:0-4765 GCA_039921585.1 Ginsengibacter sp.
CCCAAAGTAAAACTTTGATTCTTGATTTTTTCGAAGAAAAAATCAAGAATCCTTTATGTCTTGGTGGTAAAGAATCTCAGGCAAAGTTTTTAAAACATTACCGCCTCCCAAAACGGTGGATTTTTAAGGTAAATAAAAATACAGGGCCTGGAAGCCTATAATAAGATACACAATGGATATAGAAATCATTCCGTATTCGGAGGAATATAGAAAACATTTTACGGAATTAAATGTTCGATGGGTAGAGAAATACTTTGTTCTGGAACCTCTGGATATAGAAATATTGAACAACCCAAAAGAGCATATCATTGATAAAGGCGGATCTATTTATTTTGCAAAAATGGGTGATACCATTGCAGGAACGTTTGCTTTAATTTCTTTGGGCGCCGGAGTATTTGAATTATCAAAAATGACGGTGGATGAAGCTTTCAGAGGAAAAAAGATTGCAAACAAAATGCTTGAATTTTGCCTGACTGAAGCAAAAAAATTAAACATGTCCAAAATTATTTTGTACTCTAACACTACGCTTCAGCCTGCTATTCATCTTTACAAAAAATTTGGCTTCAAAGAAATTCCACTGGGGAATTCAGAATATACACGATCAGATATAAAAATGGAAATAGACATACCATGAGTACCAATAAGATTGAACAGCTTTTTCAAAAAAAAGATAAAAATATTTTAAGCATTTATTTCACCGCCGGTTTCCCAAAACTAAACGACACCAATGAAATACTTGCGGCTCTGCAAACGAATGGAGCGGATCTTATAGAAATAGGAATGCCATATAGCGATCCGCTTGCTGATGGCCCGGTAATACAGAAAAGCGGAATGACGGCGATTGAAAATGGAATGACTATTCGAACGCTATTTGATCAGCTTCATCAATATCAAAATTCCGAACGACGGAATGATTCCGTGCCCCTTGTACTCATGGGTTATCTGAACCCTGTCTTACAATTTGGCTTTGAAAAGTTTTGTGAAGAAGCACGAAAAGCGGGTATATCCGGAATTATATTACCTGATTTACCTATTCGGGAATTCGAGAACGAATACAAATCCATTATAGAAAAAAACGGATTAAGCTTTATATTTTTGATTACGCCTGAAACATCTGAAGAGCGAATCAGAAAGATTGATGAACTGACAACCGGGTTTATATATGCTGTATCTTCCTCTTCAATTACAGGAAGTGATACGAATATGAATGCGCAGGAGAGTTATTTCCACAGAATTCAAAACCTGAATCTAAAAAATAAAGTAATTATTGGTTTTGGAATCAGAGATCATGCAACATTCTCTCTTGCCTGCAAATATGCCGCCGGAGCCATTATAGGTACAGCGTATATTAATCAATTAGAAAAAGAATCTGATATTAACAAGACTACAGAAGAATTTCTTAACTCAATTTTACAGGCTTAAATTCAAAGAAGCTATTATAAACATTTAGATTTGATCAGCACAAACATGAATATTATGAAGCATCTATTTATATTTTTAGTTTTAATTCCATTCTTTTCAACAGCTCAAACAACCAAACTTGAAAAGAATAGTTTTGAAATCTCTGGTTCTGTAACAGGCTATGAAAATGGTACTTCCGTTTCATTTTTGAATGATCAAACCGGGCAACCGGAGCCACAAACAACCATTGAGAACGGGAAATTTTCTATTAAAGGCAAACTACCAACTCCAACCTTTAAAGTGTTGGTTTTTGGTGATCAACCGCCTGTCGTTCCTATCTTTTTAGAAAACAATTCCATTACAATTAAAGGTGATAAAGCGGAAGCAGATAAGATGGTTATCTCCGGCTCAAAATCTCATGCAGAATACGTGGAATACATCACTCAACTAAGACCTTATATATCCATGTTTCAGAATCCGGCAGCACGCAATGAGGCCTCACTGGCAGCTGTAGAAAAACTGGCAGACAATTTTGTTAGAAAAAATCCAACCTCTTTTGTGAATCCGATTATATTGATCCAATTAATGGAGTTGCAAATTTTGCCAAAGGTTGAAGAACTTTTTCCGGTCATGTCTAAAGATGTTCGAAATACTGATATGGCAAAATACATTGAAATGCAAATTGAGGAATCAAAAATTAATGCCATTGGTACTATGATGGAAGATTTTTCTCAGGCAGATTCAACCGGGAAAATGGTGAGTCTTTCATCCTTACGCGGCAAGTATGTTTTGGTTGATTTCTGGGCAAGTTGGTGCGGACCATGTCGTGATGAGAATCCGAATTTGGTTACTAATTTTAATAAGTACAAAACCAAAAACTTTACTGTTTTAGGAGTATCATTGGATCAATCGAAGCCTGCCTGGCTGAATGCGATAAAGATGGATTCTCTGGACTGGACCCAGTTAAGCGATTTAAAGGGTTGGAAAAATGAAGTATCTACCAAATTTCGAATTACAAGCATCCCTCAAAACTTTTTATTAGATCCTAATGGTAAGATCATTGCAAAAAATTTAAGAGGGGAAGCTCTGGGAAGAAAGTTGGAAGAAATATTGGGGAAGTAGCTGTTGGATGTTGGCTGTTGGATGATGGCTGTTGGCTGTTGGCTTTTAGCTGTTGGCCTTTAGCTGTTGGCTGTTGGCCTTTAGCTGTTGGCCGATAGTGCTCTTTTATATAATTGAACGACGTTTTCTAGTCCTAAATAAAGGGCATCGCTGATGAGCGCATGTCCAATAGACACTTCTAATAATTGAGGAATATTACGGGCAAAATATTCTAGATTTTGCCTGTCGAGATCATGGCCTGCATTTAAACCAATCCCAAGTTCCGCTGCTTTTTTAGCTGCTGCTATGTATGGTTTAATAGCCTCTTCTTTATTTTGTAAAAATCCAACTGCATAGCTTTCCGTATATAATTCAATCCGATCTGTGCCGGTTTCTTTTGCGCCCACAATCATATCAATTTCCGGATCCACAAAAATCGAAACACGGATTCCTTCTTTCTGAAAAACCGGAATAATTTCCTGCAAATAAGCTTTATGCTTTATCGTATCCCATCCGTGGTCGGAAGTGAGCTGACCTAAGGCATCCGGCACCAATGTTACCTGATCCGGCTTATTTGCCAATACAAGATCAACGAATTTTTGTTCCCGCGGATTTCCTTCAATATTAAATTCAGTCCTAACAATTTTCTTCAATTCATACACATCATCGTACCGGATATGGCGTTCATCTGGTCTGGGATGTATGGTTATTCCATCTGCTCCAAAATCTTGTATATCAATGGCAGCCTGAATCAGATCAGGATTGTTACCGCCACGTGAATTTCTAAGTGTGGCTATTTTATTAATATTTACGGATAATTTTGTCATAATGCGAAAGTACTATTTGTGTAATTAAGGTTTGAATAATAGTGAAAAACTTCTTTAGCTGCAAATTACGATCAGATACATCAGCGGAATTGTAAGAATAACCTAAAACGATTATTAGCCACTGATGTAACAAGAGTAAAATTATTCTCCCCCTTTTAAAATTTATGAGTTGATTGAAGTTGTTTAATCAAGATTCCTAATACTTATTAGAACCTATGGTTTTCTTCTTTATTTTTTAAACTTCTGATTTCCTCCTGAAGTTTTTCCATTTTTTCCAACAGGTAATGAATCGTTTCTAATCCTTCTACATTAATTTCAAGATCATAATGCAGCCGGATAAACTTCTCCACTTTTTGCATTTCTTCTTCGGGTATAAACACTTCTTTTTGGACTTTGGTCACACTGATCAATCCGGAATCTTTCAGGGAATGAATAAATGAATATTCTATGTTGTGGTACATACAAAATTCTTTCGCTGCGATTAAATTTTCGTGCTCCATAGCCAAAATTTTAATTTGATAATTGAGAAAGTTCCTTGATTAATTCCTTTTGCTTCTCTGTCAGATTCGTGGGCAATTTCACCTCCCAGGTAATATACAAATCTCCGAAACTCTCTTCTTTTTTATACACAGGAAAACCCTTTCCTTTCAACCGAACCCTGGTCCCACTCTGGGTTTCAGGATTCACTTTTAATTTTATTTTCCCACTCATCGTGGAAATTGTTTTTTCACCTCCCAATAAAGCGGTGTATAAATCAATTTCTTCTGTTTTATATAAATCACTTCCCTCTCTCCGGTATTCTGTATCATTATTAACCACTAAAGTAATTAACAAATCTCCGTTAGGACCTCCGTTTGCCCCTTCACCACCATATCCCTTCAGTCTTAAAACCTGGCCATTCTCTACCCCGGCAGGTATGGTCAGCCGCACATTTTTTACGTTAATAGTGATTGTTTGTTTGTGCGTAATATATGCTGCACTCATCCTTACTTCCAGTTCTGCATTCAAATCCTGTCCGCGATATTTTGCAGTTGGTCGTCTTCTTCCACCGCCACCAAACAATGATTCAAAAAAGTCAGAGAACCCGCCTTCCCCGCCACCTGCATAGGTGAAATCTTCAAATCCGCGACCACCAAATCCACCAAACTGTCCACCTTGCCTGCCTTGCTGCTGTCTTGCGTGCTCATATTGATCGGCATGTTTCCAGTTTTCACCATACTGATCATATTTCTTTCTTTTATCCGAATCACTTAATACCTCATTGGCCTCATTGATCTGTTGAAATTTTTTGTGCGCTTCTTTATCATTTGGATTTACATCCGGATGATATTTGCGCGCCAGTTTTCTGTAAGCCTTTTTTATATCAGCTTCAGTTGCAGATTTAGAAATACCCAATGTTTGATAATAATCTACAAAATTCATTTTCTTATTTTTGC
>JBDSBN010000186.1:0-8078 GCA_039921585.1 Ginsengibacter sp.
GTTCAGAAATTAAGTAAAAGCATCGAAGGGAAAACGCTTTTTGAAAATATTAATTTCGATGTTGTTAAAGGGCAAAAAATCGCTTTTCTTGGAAGGAATCCCGTAGCCCTTACCAGTTTTTTTGAAATTATTATGGGCAGGATGAAACCAGATAAGGGCCAAATTGAGTGGGGGACCACTATTACATCTGCTTATTTACCCAATGATAATAGTGAGTATTTTACGGAGGATCTTAATTTATTAGATTGGTTGAGACAATTTGTTCCCGACCATTTTACAGATGTGGACGAAGATTTTCTAAGAGGGTTTTTAGGAAGAATGTTGTTCAGCGGCGATGAAATTAAAAAGAAAACCAGCGTACTTAGTGGTGGTGAGAAAGTACGATGCATGGTTAGTAAAATGATGCTTCAAAACCCAAATGTGGTTATTCTTGATGAACCTACAAATCACCTTGATCTGGAAAGTATTACTGCCTTCAACGATGGGATGATTAACTTTTCAGGAATTGTATTGATGACGACTCATGATCATCAATTTATGCAAACAACCGCTAACCGGATTATCGAAATTACTCCTAAGGGCATTATTGACCGACTATGTGATTATGATGAATATCTGGCAGACGCAAGAGTAAAAGAGCTGCAGGAAGAATTATATAGCTAAACGTATGTGTGTTTATAAAGGGAAGTGTTGCGCAATCAACGCTTCCTTTTTTTATTTTATTGAATGATAAATTAAATCATTCCGAAAAGTAGATGGCGTTTTATGCCTCTTATCAGTGGTTTTATTTGAAAAGGTTTCTTTCTCTGATTTGTAAATAGTAGGTCAGGTTTTCCTCTTTCAGAAATAATTCCCTTAAATTTAAATATCAGTGTGGGCAATATTCTGCATGTTTTTTCCACCACTTATCTATTTAAATGACTATAACAATCATTATTGCTATTTGTATTCTTCTTCTGATTGCGTATACATTTGACCTCACAACTGCAAAAACAAAAATTCCTTCAGTTATATTATTATTGATTTTCGGATGGGGTATCCGTCAGTTGTCCGAACTTTTTGAAATCAAAATCCCTGACCTGGTCCCATTGCTTCCTCTTTTTGGAACCTTGGGACTGGTTTTAATTGTTCTTGAAGGTGCTTTGGATCTTGAAATGAACAAGTCGAAATTTACGCTGGTAAAAAAAACGGTGATTTCTGCAGTGATCTCTATGTTTGTCCTGGCATTCGCATTTGCATTTTCACTTCATTACTATTATGATTTTCCCTTTAAAATTGCCCTTGTAAATGTAATTCCACTTTGTGTGATCAGTAGTTCGGTGGCTATTGCCAGTGCTGGGAATCTGGCCGGAAATACGAAAGAGTTTATAATTTATGAAAGCAGCTTATCCGATATTCTGGGAGTGCTCTTTTTTAATTTCATCGCTTTGAATGAGATGATCACCCTTCATTCTTTCGGAGAATTTGGGTTGCAGTTGGTGATCATGTTTGTTATTTCCCTCATTGCCACTATTGGTTTGTCTTTTTTATTAAGCCGGATAGACCATCCGACTAAATATGCACCCATCATTATTTTAATGATATTGATTTATGCCCTTTCAGAAATTTATCATCTTCCGGCACTTATTTTTATTCTCTTTTTCGGCCTTTTTCTGGGTAATATCGGAGAACTGAGAAAGATTAAGATCTTTAACATAAAAAGTAAGAATGACCTTGTTCTAGAGGTAGACAAATTCAGGGATATTGTACGGGAAGGTGCATTTCTCATAAAAGCGTTCTTCTTCACCCTGTTTGGATATTCTTTTCATACGGAAGAAATTATCAATCATGATACGTTAGCTCTTGCATTTATTGTAACGGCATCCATATTCGTTGTGCGTTTTTTAATATTATATTTTACCCGCATTCCTATTTTCCCACTCTTATATATTTCTCCAAGAGGTTTAATTACCATTCTTCTGTTTTTTGCAATTCCGGGTTTTCAGGCAATTTCTTTGGTAAACAAATCATTGATCATTCAGGTGATCATTATCACGTCTGTGATCATGATGATTGGGATGATGGTCACTAAAAAGCCAAAAGAGCAAGAACAAAAGCTGGTAGATGAACAATTAGCATCCGGATCGAAATCGAAACAGGATAAAGTATTCGAATAATCCTGTTTACTGAAACTATTTTGGTGAAATCGAACCCCCAAATGATGGTATAATAAGTCATTCTCAATGGATCCCAAAAATTGTTCATTTAGACAATGGTAAGAATTCATTAAAAATGGAATTTTTAAACATTCTGAATTTTAAAATTATATTTTTGCGATTGTTAAAACAATTTAATTAAAATTAAAAAATGATGAAAAAGATATTCGTATTGTTGGTTGCATTTTTTGCCTTGGCAATTGCGGGAGTCAATGCACAAACTTATCAAACAGCTTTTGGAGCTAAGTTTTATAGTACTTCAGGATCAGTGGGTGGAATTAATATTCGACACTCCTCATCAATGAATACGGCCCTGGAAGGTTCTTTACTTTTCTATAGTGGAGGATTGGGGTTGGAAGGATTATATGAATATCAGGGTCCTGTTACGAATGCTGCTGGGCTGATGTATTTTGTTGGAGGCGGTGGTCTTCTGGGTTTTGGAACAGGGAAGCACGATGATACGAATTTTGCTCTCAGACTCACCGGCGGCCTGGATTATAAATTTCCGGAAGCACCAATTAGTGTCAGCTTAGGCTTAGATCCGTTTTTTAATCTTTCTCCCAGTACAGGCTCCCGATTGGCCCTGGGAATCGGATTGCGATATGTTATAAAATAAACGTTTAAAAATTGTAAAAATTCCCGGCACATTGGCCGGGAATTTTTTAATTGTCTCTAGATAAATATTAATGCGCAAAAGAATTTTCAAAATCATTGATTTTTTTTATCCGCCATTTAAAAAAATACTACCCATACAAACATTCCGATATGCAGTATGCGGCGGCGGAAATCTGGTACTTGATATCCTGTTGTTTTTTATTAGCTTCAATTTTATCCTCCACAAAAAGGTGTTGGATCTGGGTTTTATAGCAATGGAGCCATATAACGCTGCATTGGTTATGGCGTTCAGTGTCACCTTTCCGCTGGGATTCTTATTATCTAAATACATCGTTTTTAATGGTTCACATCTTCGTACATACGTACAATTAGTGCGGTATGTGCTAATAGTGGCTATCAATTTATTTCTGAATTATGCCTTTTTAAATATATTGGTGAAATACCTTCATTTCTATCCCACAATAGCTAAGATTTTCATTACAGTTTTTATTGTCATCTTTAGTTACTTATCGCAGAAGCATTTTACTTTTAGAATGAAAAAAAGTTAATAAAAAGACGATCGGTAAGCTTGGAAAATGATTGTTCGATAATAAATGTATATTCCGGCCGTTATTAAATGGTTGAGTTTAAACGAAACCAATAAAACTAAAAAAGTAATTATGAAAAAAATTTATTTTATTCTGTGCATTGCAAGCATTGGATTAGTGTTTCATTCTTGTAAAAAAAATAAGAATGACGAAAATCCGGAGACCGGAATTTTAGGAAAATGGAATGCGGAAAAATTCATTTCAGTTTTCTCTGAAAATGGGACAGTTCTGCAAAGGGATACGACTCATTACATTTCTCCTGATTATATGACTGTCGAGTTCAAAAAGGATAATGTATTTATTCTGACAGATTTCTCTGATGGTGATTTGGAGACAGAACAGTTATATTACAAAGTAGAAGGAAATCAATTAGTTCTTAAGGAATCCGCGCAGGACCCTGAGGACGAGACCTACACGATAACGATAACGGGAAAGAAACTACATCTCAATAGAAGTGATATCCAAAAATCCGGGAACGATACCTACAAATGGGAATATAATTTCTATTTAAATAAATAGTTGCTCTTAAATAATTTATTGGGATCTTAAATCATTTTTAAAGTGATTTAAGATCCTTTTTTTATTTGAAAAATAAATTATTCCATACTTCAATTTTACAATCGAACAATAAGTTTATCTTCGCAAAAAATTTTTTCTATGAATTTACATGAATATCAAGCAAAAGAGTTGTTGAAAAGATATAATGTTCCTGTGCAGGAAGGCAGGGCATGTAGTACTGTTTCAGAAGCTGAAGATGCTTATAGGTTTATTAATAGTGAATATGGTAGCAAGTTTGCCGTAATTAAAGAACAAATACACGCCGGTGGTCGTGGAAAAGGAACTATTCAAGGTACTGACCAAAGAGGTGTAGCAGTTGCAAAGAATGCCGAGGATGTAAAAACAATTGCAGAAAATATATTGGGCGGTACTTTAGTAACTATTCAAACCGGTGATGCCGGAAAAGTAGTTAGTAAAGTTCTGGTAGCGCAAGATGTTTACTATGATGGTGCAGAAGAAGTGAAAGAATATTATTTATCCATTTTATTAGACCGTTCAAAAGGACAAAATGTAATCATGTACAGCACCGAAGGTGGGATGAACATTGAAGATGTAGCACATGATACTCCTGAGAAAATTTTCAAGGAATGGGTACATCCAGGTGGTGGTTTAATTCCTTTTCAATCAAGAAAAATTGCCTTCAATCTGGGATTATCAGGTGCTGCCTTTAAGAATTGCGTAAAGTTTGTAACAAATTTATATAGTGCATTTGTAGGTTTGGATTGCAACATGCTTGAAATCAACCCAATGTTTAAAACAAGCGATAGCAAAATCATTGCTGTAGATTGTAAGATGGATGTAGATGACAATGCTTTGATGAAACATCCGGATATCTCCGCTCTAAGAGATGTTACGGAAGAAGATCCTACTGAAGTAGAAGCAGCTAAATTCAATCTTAATTTTGTGAAGTTAGATGGTAACGTGGGTTGCATGGTAAATGGTGCTGGCTTGGCTATGGCTACCATGGATATGATTAAATTAAGTGGTGGAGAACCGGCAAACTTCCTGGATGTAGGTGGTACAGCAAATGCTCAAACTGTAGAAGCTGGCTTCAGAATTATATTAAAAGATCCAAAAGTAAAAGCTATTTTAATCAATATTTTTGGTGGAATTGTTCGTTGCGACCGTGTTGCCCAGGGTGTCATTGATGCATACCAATCTATTGGCAATATCGAAATTCCAATTATCGTTCGCTTACAGGGAACAAATGCAGAAGTAGCCAAAGAATTGATTGATAAAAGCGGACTTAAAGTTCAATCAGCGATTCTTTTAAGTGAAGCAGCTGATCTTGTAAATAAGGCAGTGGCATAAATTATTTTACAACGGTTTCCCGTTTGTAGAATTTAAAACCTCCTTCCTGTTTGATCAGTGTGCAATCAGTACACTTTTCCTCAAAACCGGAATTGGTTATTTTCACAACAAAATAGGCAGGCCTGGTAATAGGGCCATTTAATAAAAATTCCAGATCAGCCTCTCCATAAACCGGGGAGGCTGGTTTTTTTGCGTAAAAATATTGCGCATAACTTCGAAAACCAACCGGCCAGATATACACATCTTTTCCTTGCATGCTTTCATAAAATCTAATCGGAGGTCCTTGCGAATATTGCTCTATTTTGGGCACCACAGCTATCAGGTAAAAGAAAAGACAGATGGCTGTACTATAAAATAAAAACAAAATACCTCTCCGGTAATTTTTGTTATAGAATAAAAAAACCGCCACAATAATTGCGAGGAAATAGAGAACACCTATCCAACTTTCATATCCTGTCCAGGCTACAGGTACATTTAAACTAGCTGCTGCAAAGGGATCTTTTAAATAGGGTAATATTAATTCCGGATGGTTTGCTATATAAGGAAGCGCCGCTAGCAGAATTGAAAAGACAAAACCCATAAAAAGGATCAGAACCATTATCCATCTTTTCATGCGTCCATTATTTTCTAAAAGTCTTTCCAGATAAACCGTAGCCAAAAAGGCCAATGGAAAATAGGTAAGAGAAGAATAATGTACAATCTTAGTTGTTGAAAGACTAAATAAAATTATCACTGTCCAAAACAGCGTTTTCATTAACAATGGAAGCCTGTCCTGGTACTTATCTTTCCTTGCAAACAAAATGGGAAGGGCGAGGATGGAAATTGGGAAACAACCGATGAATACCACCACAAAGTGATAATAAAATGGTTGTCCGTGAGTGGCAACAGGAGTTAAAAATAATTCAGCCTGTACTTCGAGGAATTCTTTTATAAACCAAAAGCCATTATCCATTATTTCCGGTCCAAACCAGAAAAGGCAGGCAATGGTGAAAAGCAAAGCAAACATGCCAATTTTTTTTATTCCTGGAAATTCCTTGAACCTGGTTAAAATAAAATAAACAAGATAGCACAACAGAAAAACGAGTAAAGCAACCGGACCTTTTGTGAGTGTTCCCAAACCAATGAATAATCCGGCAAGGGAAGGATACATGTACTTATACTTAAACACTTTACCGGAAAGATCCATGTACATGAAATAGATCCCCATAAAAATGAAATAATTAAATACAGGATCTATAATTGCAGATTTAAAATAAACATGCGGTAAAAAAGTACCTAAATAGGCAAGTGCCCAAATGAAGCCAAATCTTGCTGACCGATGTTTTTTCCCGATAAAGAAAAAGGTCACTAATGTAATAATTCCAAAAATTGCATTTGGGAACCTGGCAGCAAATTCATTAATGCCAAATAAGTGCATGGCAGATGCCTGCAACCAGAAAAACAAGGGCGGCTTTTCGGCAAATGGCTGAAAATTTATCTGGACGAGACGATAATCCCCTGTAACAATCATCTCACGGGCTGACTCTGCAAAATTGATTTCATCCCAATCAAAAAGAGGAACAAGACCAAGATAGGGGATGAAGAAAACAATCCCGGATAAAATAATGGTTATTAAAAATAAATTGCTTTGTTTTTTATTACTTAATCCGTGAGCAATTTCCATTTGTAAAGTTTAATTATGGTTAGAAAATACAATATCGATACCCGTAATACTCCCAATCCATAAATAATGCTTCTCTTCAAATTAATGGAAGATGCTTCTTCAAAATATTTTGTCGGGCAGGTAATTTCTGCTATTTCATAACCGCTATAGAATATCTGAGCTACCATTTCATTATCAAAAACGAAATCATCGGAATTCTGCTCATAATTTATTTTTTCAAGAACTTCCCGGTGGTAAGCGCGGTAGCCGGTATGGTATTCAGAAAGCTTTTGATTCAGGAGTATATTCTGAAACAAAGTAAGAAACCTGTTGGCAATGTATTTATATAAGGGCATGCCTCCTTTGAGAGCTCCTTTGCCTAATATTCTGCTTGCAAAGACCACCTTGTATAAATCATTTCCAATAACGGAGATCATTGCGACTAATAATTTAGGAGTGTATTGATAATCCGGATGGAGCATAATAATAATATCACCATCAAGCTCCAATGCTTTTTTATAACAGCTTTTCTGATTTCCACCATACCCCTTATTTTCTGTATGTTGAATAATGTGTTTAATTCCTAAGCTTCGGGCAACCTCTACAGAATTATCTGTACTGTTATCGTCCACTAAAACGATTTCATCCACCAGGTCGCGCGGAATTTCTGCAATCGTTTTTCCCATAGTGAGTGCGGCATTGTAGGCAGGTAAGACCACAATTACTTTCTTATTATTATACATATTCCCTTTGTATGATTTTTTGGCAAAGTAAACGAATAAAAAGGAAGAGAGAATGTGAAAATGAGATGTTTCTGCTTGATATGTGTAGCACTTGGGTGATCACAACTTTTTTTCAGGGTTTATTCACTCTTTTCAAGACAATTTAAAACAGCGTCTTTGCCCTATTATAGATTCCGGGACAATTGCAAAAAATCCATTTTAAATTTATCGAATTTTATTCGTCAACCAAATGGATCAATCCAATTCCCGTTTGTAAAAATCTTTAGAGGTGATTTTTGTATAAGCTCTGATCGGATCTTCTATATTCCAGAAATGGTTGTAAAAAGGATAGCTGGATTTGATTCGCATTTTAAGAATTCATTTGAGTTCTTCTCCTTATTTTCACAGGATGTCAATTGTTCATCCGCACATTAAAACCCTCATACAA
>JBDSBN010000187.1:0-4608 GCA_039921585.1 Ginsengibacter sp.
CGGTCACTTCCGTCAGATTCATAAAGAGTGCGGGAATAGCAACAAATACTCCGGTAACAATCGTTGCGAAATAAGGAGTTTTATATTTTGGATGAATGCGGCTAAACGCTTTCGGCAGCAATCCATCTCTGCTCATGCTCATCCATATTCTTGGTTGGCCCATTTGAAAAACCAATAACACACTTGCAGTGGCAATTACGGCACTAAAGGAAATAACATAACTAATTTTATTTAACCCCACTTGTTGAAATACGAACGCTAAAGGATCACCCACCTGGAGTTTCTGATAAGACACCATCCCTGTAAGAACCAAGGCAATTATTATATATAATATGGTACAAATAATCAGAGAATAAATCATTCCCTTTGGTAAATCCCTTTGCGGATTTTCACATTCCTCTGCAGTAGTTGATATCGCATCAAAACCAATATAGGCGAAGAATACCGCTGATACACCTTTCATCATTCCTTCAAAACCGTTTGGTAAAAAATGACTCCAATTTGCCGGAGCTACATAAAAAGCCCCTACTGCAACCACCATTAGCAGAATACCAATTTTAAGTACCACCATTAAATTCGTTGCACGACGGGTTTCACTGATTCCTACATAAACCAGCCAGGTAATTAAAAACACAATCCCTAACGCCGGCAAATCCGCAATAATTCTGAATCCTCCAATTTGAGGGGCATTTGACCAGGCTTCATGTGCAACCCTAAGAGGCCGGGACAGTTCAGAAATTAAAGCCCCATTGGCGAGTTCTGCAGACGCTTATTTGAATCCGCGGGCAGCACTCAAATAATCCGTTGTAAGTGCTGCTGGAATGTGGATATTGATTCCCTCCATCAAGTTGACAAAATATTGACTCCATGAAATAGCCACAGCAATATTCCCAATAGCATATTCCATGAGTAAATCCCAACCGATTATCCATGCCACCAATTCACCAAAAGATGCATAAGCATAGGTATAGGCACTACCACTCACAGGTATTCTGGATGCAAATTCCGCATAACATAATGCGGAGAATCCACAACATACTGCCGTAATAACAAATAAAAGGGACACCCCTGCCCCACCATGAAAAGCGGCATTTCCGATAGTAGAGAAAATTCCGGCACCAACAATCGCAGCAATTCCCATTGCTACCAGGTCACGCAATTTCAATACTTTCTTTAAACCTGAACCGGAATGGGTTGCATCTGATAAACCGGTTTGAGCATCTGCTAAGATTGACTCAATGCTTTTTTTTCGAAAAAGAGGATTGGACATATTATGTAAAGCTTTACCTGTAGTTGAAGTAATATTTAACTCTTAAGATGGAAAGATATATATGTTAAAATGAAAAAAGGCATTTACTCAAAAAAAAATGATAAACCTGCTAAAAAAGTGTTTATCGGGCATTACAAAGTTTAAGATTAAAAATGGCGACTTCGAGAAAGTCTCTATAAAATCTTCACTTAAAAAAGGGGTGAGTTTTTCTATTATTTCTGATAATGCCTAGACAATAACGGTAGCTTTACCATTTAGGGCGAATGAACCATTATAGGAATCACGAAAAGAATTTAATTAAGTGTAGAATTTGGATGGGTGATAAAAGACCTATTGAATGCTGAAAAGCAGATTTTTCCATAAATGGTAAAGTTAGCCGGAAAGATTGTGGATTAATTTGGAATACTGCCCTGGAATCAGGTGGCTTTCTGGTGGGATATGGTCCATATTAGCTGCGAAATGCAATAATTAAAAGAATCCGGTTCAAAAGAAGATAAAAATAATTAAATTTGCCGCTTCGCTTTTTTTAAAGCATTGAAATAATGTGTTTAGAATAATTGGGTATGTTTGACACATTGACCAATCAATATCCATAACCAGATAATTTATAATATTGAAACGCAAAATATCTAAGATCGGAGTAATTACCTCCGGGGGGGATGCCCCGGGAATGAATGCTGCTATTCGTGCAGTAGTTAGAACAGGAATCTATTATGACATGGAAGTATTTGGAATCCTCCGAGGATTTCAGGGAATGTGTGATGGAGATATTATTAAATTGGAAAGCAAGAGTGTTGCTAACATCATACAAAGAGGCGGAACGATTTTAAAGACCGCCAGGTGCAGTGAATTCCTTACTCCTGAAGGTAGATTGAAGGCTTATAATAATTTAAAAAAATTCGGGATAGAAGGCCTGGTAATCATCGGGGGTGACGGATCTTTTCGCGGAGCCCAAACCTTTAGCAATGAATATGATATTCCCTGCATTGGGCTTCCCGGCACCATAGATAAGGATATCGCAGGTACAGATTTTACAATTGGTTTTGATACAGCTGTAAATACTGCCGTATCTGCAATTGATAAATTAAGAGATACCGCTGATGCTCATGATCGCTTATTTGTGATCGAAGTAATGGGTAGAGATTCAGGTTTTATAGCCCTCCACAGCGGCGTGGCTACCGGTGCAGAAAACATATTAATTCCGGAGCGCAAAACAGATATAGAAGATATCATCGATACCTTAAAAGAAAAGCACGGTAGAAAAAAACTAGTCAACATTATCGTGGTAGCAGAAGGAGAAGCATACGGCGCTACGGAATTAGCAAAAATAATCACGGAACAAATTCCTGGTCAGGAAGTGAGAGTATGCATTCTTGGTCATATACAAAGAGGCGGAGCTCCTACTTGTTTAGACCGGCTGATTGCAAGCAGGATGGGCTACACTGCAGTAGAATGCTTAATGGAAGGGAGACATAATGTTTTTGTGGGTATTGTGAATAACAGAATGCATTATACTCCATTAGATCAGGCGATAAAAAAGAAAGAAAAAATTAGTGAGGAATGGATGAAAATCGTTCGGATTTTATCCACGTAAAAGATCCCTCAACAAATCATTTATAAATCGAAAAACTCATATGTCAAAACACATCTCAAAGTACGTCCATAAAGAAATGGATAATGCCGCAGGTTATAATCACTCAAAAAAGAAAACGAAAATTGTTGCAACGGTAGGTCCTGCATGTGATAATTTCGATGCCATGCTGGAATTGGTCCACGCAGGAGTCAATGTGTTTCGTCTGAACTTTTCGCATGGAACGCAGGAAGACAAAGCCAGAATTATCCAGATAATCAGACAAATTAATCAAACACTCCCTTTTAACATCGCTATTCTGGCAGATTTACAAGGGCCTAAATTACGGGTAGGTGAGATTGAAAACAATGCCCTGCAGATCAACCCAGGGGATATTTTAACCTTTACAAATGAGAAATGTATTGGCACAAAAGAAAAAATTTATGTAAGCTATAAAGGTCTGCACAAGGATGTTGCTATTGGCAACGTCATCATGATCGATGACGGGAAGCTGGAAGTAAAAGTGACGAATATTCTTCCAAATAACAATGTAGAAGTAGAAGTGATCATGGGAGGAATTCTCTCTTCCAAAAAAGGGTTAAATCTTCCGGATACAAACGTTTCTTTACCAGCACTCACCGAAAAAGACTTGGATGATCTGGATTTCATTATTGATCAAGATGTTGACTGGATCGCCCTGTCGTTTGTGCGCGAAGTAGAAGATATACAAGGACTCAAAAAGATTCTTAAAAAAAGAAACAGCACGGCAAAAGTTATTGCCAAAATAGAAAAACCACAGGCTGTATTAAATATCCGGGACATCATTTTAGAAAGTGATGGGATCATGATCGCCCGTGGAGATCTGGGAGTGGAACTTCCGGTTGAGAAAGTTCCATTGATTCAAAAAGAAATCATACGCAAGTGTATGCACCGCGCTAAACCAGTGATTGTCGCTACACAGATGATGGAAAGTATGATTGATCGGATTAAACCCAACAGAAGTGAAATAACGGACGTAGCGAATGCCGTTTTGGAAGGTGCTGATGCGTTAATGCTTAGCGGAGAAACTGCTACGGGTGTGCATCCTACCCTGGTAATACAAACTATGAGTAAAATAATCATGGAAATTGAAAAAACGGCGTATGATTATAACCGGGAAGACATTTTAGCGCCTCAGCCTCACTCTCCTTCTTTTTTAAGCGATGCAATTTGTTATAGCGCATGTAAACTGGCGCAAGATTTAAAAGCTGATGCCCTTGTAGGAATGACTGCCAGCTGATATACAGGTTTTATGTTAAGCAGCTATCGTCCTAAATCTCCACTGTATATTTTCAGTAAAGAAAGAAGCTTGATTAATCAATTAAGTCTTAGCTGGGGTGTACGTGCATTCTTTTATGAAGAAGAAGAAAGTCTGGATGAAATATTTTTTGACCAGATAGGTATATTACAGGAACGCGGATTTTTAAAAGTAGGCCATACAGTAGTTAATACCGGAAGCACTCCTGTCAAGTTGCATCTGCCTAAAAATATTGTAAAAGTGACCACTGTTACGGAAGATATGAAAGCTGATCTTCTTTTAGAAGAGGTTAAAGAAGATACGGATGAAAAAGAAGTAAACTAATTTTTCAATAAGATTTTCTAAAAATCAAATTCATTTAAAATCAGCCACAGAAATTCATTTTTTGTGGCTGATTTTTTTTGTACGTGATAAATAAAACATTAGTGAATACGCCCGCATTTGTATGGCGTATAAAACTATTCCCTATCA
>JBDSBN010000188.1:0-5908 GCA_039921585.1 Ginsengibacter sp.
CTCCCTGCAATTCAAACACACCACCAAAAGTAGTTTCATCTATCCGGGAAAATTGCTGGGAAGGGATCGGCATGTTCTGGTTCCATCCGCCATTGGTAGCATTACCAACGATAAACAGATTCCCACTATCCGGCAACTTAACTTTTGGAGGCACTTTGTAAGGAGTTACCTTAAGTGCGAGTGTATTAGATTTTAGGCGTTCATTATTATTGGCATAGGAAGAAATGATTCTTGCCTCCATATCATAAGATTTCCCAAAATCAAATCCATAACTTAAAGCGATCGCATTGATCTCTTTTGCCAGGAATTCGGTTTTAAAATTCCCCATGATTTCCCGGGTATAAGCCTTTGAAAAGTTCCTTCCGGCCACATCCAGTTCCAGAATGTATTTTACATTAGAAGTGTCTGTCGCATAATTAGGAAATGTCCAGTTAAAAGCAAGCGCCACTTTATTGGAATCTACCGGGGCTGGAGAAATGGTCGTTGTGGAGGCGGTTAATGTAACGGGGCTTCCATTTGAATAAAAAGGAAGTTTCTCCGCTTTTTCGCAAGCTGAAAAAGCGACCGTAATTACTGCCAGCAGAAATAATTGGGATAAATATTTCATTTGTTTCTTTTTATAGTGTTTAAAGGATTTCCGGAAAGAACCGACAATCCATTATTATAGTTTATTTCTAATTCCAAGGATGTAACAACTTTCATACAATTACATTTTTGTTACCTTAAACTTTCCTGTTTTGAAAAACAATTCGATTTTATACGTGCCAGTCGTAGCTGGTCCAGGGATATCTTTATCCCAATTAAATCCAAAATCTCCGCCTTCACTTAATCCGGCTGGTGGAGTTCCATCATACTTTACAGCATATTTATTATCCCAGCTTCCATTTTTAGGAAGTAACAGGTAAAATTGCCCACCCTTTAAAGGAAGTATAATTTCATATGTAGTAGCATTCACTTTGGTCAGTTGCTGTGATGGCACCGGTACCGGATTGTTCCATTCGCCAGGCGTGGCACTCCCTACAATAAACAATTCACCTGTAACGGGTAATGGTACAGCCACATCCAGGTAAGGAACCGCAGAGAAGGTAACTATATTTGAAAATAACGGAACCGCTCCTCCTGCAAAATTTGCCCTTACCCTCACTTCTATTTTATGACTTTCATTCTCCTTCAGTCCCAGCTTTGCCATCATCGTATTCAGCTCTCCTACAGTAGGACTATAGGTAAGTTCCTTTGAGAGCGATTTTTCCTGAAGGTCGCTACTGGAAAAATTGGCGCCCGATTTATCAAATTGCAATGTGTAATTCACATCATGGGAACTGACACCCGTATTAAACTTATAATTTGGATTTGTCCAGGAAAGTTTAAAAACAGGATCTCCTTTAGCGGGCATTGCTAATGTTATAACACCTGTCCCGGTGGTAGAGGTTAATACAGGATTTTCTCCGCCCATAAATATGACCTTATTCTGTACTTTCTTACATGCCCCCAGGCCAAAAAGTAAGAAAGATGCCAGAAACATTTTAATAATATTTTTCATTTGCTGATGTTTTAAATTTATTTTAACCCGTTGCTTTTGAATTATTGACTCTTTTAATTTTTCACAATGCACCCCACCACGAAAAGATTAATAGTTGGCATGTTGATTTAAATTCGGATTGGATGATAAATCTTTTGAAGGCAAAGGATAAAGGTTTCTATACGCTCCTACACTTGTTCCGGACTTCACACCACCTTTCCATGGCCACAAATAAGCGCTGGTTGTGAATTTCCCAAACCGGATCAGATCTGTTCTTCTATATCCTTCCCAATATAATTCCCTGGCTCTTTCATCTAAAATAAAATCAAGATTAATGGACGAAACATCTCCGCTATTATTCCCATAAGCCCGCTGGCGCAGTTTATTTATATAACTAATAGCCGTGGCCATATCACCACCTGTACCGCGGCGCACTACCGCTTCAGCATAAAGCAAATAGATTTCTCCCAATCGGAATATCGGATAATCTATATCTGAAAATTCCAGACTCTGACCATTTGCACCACTCCGTGTTTTATTTCTGAATTTGATAACAGCCACCCCATCTGTAAATTCAGATACTTTATCGATCTCCATGTTTTGGCCATTTGTATAGAACTGGGCTCTTTTATCCTGATTGCCTGTAATATCCGGGAATAAGTCAGGAAGTTTCCTGGTTGCCCGGATTCCTCCCCAGCCACTATTTAATCCATAATCGGCGGCATTCATTGATCCTCCTGTAGAGGCGTGTGTAATAAATGTCGTACCACCATAACCTTCTGTTTTAATACCATCATAATTGATAGTCAAAATGAATTCATCCGTATTCAAATGATTATCTGCAAGGAATAATTGCCTATAATCCGGGATTAGTTTGTACCCGGCATTAATCACTTTTTTACTGTAGGTAATCGCATCGGTATATCGTGGTGTTCCTGTAAACACTTCTGCATTCAGATAAATACGTGTTAATAAAGCCCAGGCCGCTGCCTGATCTGCCCGTCCATACTGATTTGTCTTTGCAGGTAGCAACTCCCCTTCAATAGCCTTTAATTCTTTCTCTACATAATCAAAAAGATCTTTCCGCTTGATTTGTTTGGGTAAAGATCCGATCGCTTCCTCATCTGTGATAAAGTGTGGATTACCAAACAGGTCCATTAGTATAGAATATTGATATGCTCTTAAAAATCGTGCTTCTGTTTTGTATTTGTGAATAGCTTCTGCATCTGTACTAGCTATTCCTCTGGCATTCAAGTTTGCATCAGAAGCATTCCGGATAAAATCATTTGCCAGAGTTATCTGATACAAACTGCGGTAATATAAACCTGTTAAAAAAGGATTACTTGAATACCAGTTCATATTGTGAAAATCCTGGATGCCCGCATCTCCCCATGCAACAAGGGCCTCATCGGTACTTAATTCCTGTGCGCCCCAATAAAGTCTTAAAAAATCGGAAGTACCCGGATCAATTCCCTGGATATCTCCGCTTCCGGGGCCGTCATTTCCTGTCATGGCAAAACTGCCGTAGACTTTTGCAAATGCTAGTTTGTATCCTTTAGCTGTGCTATAAATGATGTCTGAAGTTTGTCCGTTTGTAGGCATTCTTTCCAGATCCTTATGACAGGATACAAGCAAACTCATACTAAAAATGGCCAGCCCTATTTTATAAATGTGTTTCATTTTCATTATCGTTGAATTAGTTTCTTTTAAAAATTAAGGTTTAATCCTAAGCTCAGTACACGTGGTCTTGGATAGACATTATTATCCACACCGGAAGAATTCTCCGGATCCAATCCTACATAATTTGTAATTATGAATACATTTTGGAAATTAGCGTTCACGGTTAAATCGGCTTTTTCTTTCAATACCTTTCCAACACGATAACTCAAATAGATGTTGTCCATCCTTAAAAAAGATGCATTCTGTACATAGTAATCAGACAGAAAATATTTATCTCCTACACCAGACATTAAATATCCGGCTGCAGCATTATTTAAATAGTTCAGCGGATTTAAAATATTCCTCATGGTTGAAGTAGCAGAAAACACGTTATTATACATATAGTTTCCAATACTTCCTCTTAAGACAAAACCAGCATTAAATTTATTATTGATATTAAAGTTGGAAGAAGCGCCGATCAAACAATTCGGGTCTGTACTTTTGTATCGGTAAAAATCATCCTCGTTGATAATTCCATCCCGGTTTAAATCTTCAAATAATCCATCGATTGGTAGTCCATTTTCACTATAGGCTTGTTTGTAAGTGTAGAAACTTCCCCGCGGATATCCAACAGAGTTAATCAGGATAGTGTTTCCTGTTCCACCGGAAATTCCATAAAAACGGTTGCCTTTGAAATCCGGTGTTTTTAGAGCAGTCAGGTTCGTTATTTTATTCTCATTATAGGTTGCGTTTAAATTCAGATCCCAAACAAAATTTGATTTTTTTATGGGTTGCAAATTCAAAGTCACTTCAATTCCTTTGTTCTCCATATCACCTACGTTAGCAACAATTTCATTAGAGAAATTACTTCCAGCAGGCTGTACAATACTATTTAATAATTTGGATGTCTTTTTATAATACACATCAATGGCACCCGTGATGCGGTTGTTAGCAAAACCATAATCCAATCCTGCATTATAGGTTTCTGTTTCTTCCCAAGTCAGGTTTGGATTATACCCAGTTGGAGCATACATGTTATAAAACTCATTACCGAACTGATATTGCGATTTTGGACCGCTCAGATTATAGAATGAATTGAAATCATAATAACCAATTCCACTTTGCTGACCGGTAATACCATAACCCAGTCGCAATTTCAAATCGGTTACCGCAATTGAATTATCTAAGAACTTTTCATTTTTGATATTCCAGGCAAACGCTCCGGAAGGGAATACACCCCATCGGTTATCTATTGAAAATTTTGATGAACCATCCGTGCGGATGGTACCGGTTAAAATATAACGGTTCGATATAGATAAGTTTGCCCGACCATAATAGGAGATCAATGTGTACTGAGGCTTATCAAATTCGTAATTCGGATTTGCTCCAATTTGAATTTTATTGGCAGAAAAATCTGCAAAACTGTAATTCGTTGTCAGGAAGTCCTGATAAGCGTACCCACCAATTACTTCCAGTCTGTTTCGGCCAAAGGATTTTGTGTAATTCAGATAAGCTTCTAATAATTTATCCGTTTTCTCCTGTTTGAATTGAGTATTTACTCCGCCCACTTTCCCATCAGGCGATCTCTTGTAGGTTTGAGCGGCACTATCATTGATGAATAATGTGCCCGTGCCTTTTGAGATATCATAACCCACATTTACAAATGCATGCAAATCCGGCAGGAAATGAAATTTATAATCGATCAAAGCATTCCCTATGCTTCTTTGTGCTTCTCCAAGGTTGTGTTCATCCATTAATAATCCCACCGGATTTCTTGGAGCCAGCCCTCTAAGACCTGTAGTGCTGGATGGGTCAAGCCATTGCCAATATCCGTTATACCTATTGTTACCAGACATAACAGGTTTTGTGGGATCAAAATACACCGCAGCTCCGATAGCACCCTGATTGGCAAATCGTGTATTTGTAACCGACCCTTTTAAGTTAATATCAATTTTTAAATGATCCTCAAAGAATTGCGGACTCACATTTATACCTCCTGAAAAACGCTCTAATTTCCCTGTTTTTAATACGCCCTCCTGATCCAGGTATCCCAATGATACACGGTAAGGCATTTTTTTAAATCCACCGCTGATGCTGATATTATTATCAGTAGCCAAAGCTGTCTGATAAATTTCTTCCTGCCAGTTTGTATTGGCATCCCCCAGCAAATTAATATATTTCTGATTACCTGTTTCAATCACACGGCGGCGGAAATTAGTAGGGCTTAACACATTTGCTTTTCTTCCCGCTTCTGAAACCGAAAAACTTGTATTAAAATTTACTGTTGGCTTTTTTCCCAAACGCCCTTTTTTAGTCGTAATTATGATAACTCCATTGGATGCTCTGGAACCATAAATTGCTGTTGCAGAAGCATCTTTCAAGATTGTAAATGTTTCGATATCATCCTGATTAATCATGCTTAATGGACTGTACACTCCGGAAATACCATCGTTGCTCAAAGGAACGCCGTCCAAAACGATGAGCGGATCATTGCTTGCGTTCAAAGATGCTCCACCCCGAATTCGGATAGTACTTCCCGCACCCGGTGCACCTCCATTAGAGATCACAGAAACTCCCGGAACTTTACCGGCGATCAATTGCTCAGGAGAAGTGATTTGTCCTGACTGAAATTCATCGGAGGTAACTTGCGTAATGGAACCCGTCAAATCTTTTTTCCTTGTAGTACCATATCCGATCACCACTACTTCTTTTAGTTTTTCAGTAGAAAGA
>JBDSBN010000189.1:0-8411 GCA_039921585.1 Ginsengibacter sp.
GGCTTATGAATTTTAGAGGAAGTTAGTACTCAAATCAATACAACCTTTTTTTTAAAACCATAAAACTACAACACACATGAATCAAAACGAATTAACACAAACAAGAAACCTTTCTGAAATCGGAGAAGACATAGGATTGGAAGAAGGAACTCAGTTAGTAAATGCTTTTAGAGAAGCAAATCCTGAAGCAGTACCTGGCTACTTCATCGGCCGTAACATACTTGACCAAATCTTAAATCAGCCAGGATGTGTAGGTATTCGCTACCGCAAATGTCTTTCTGAAGGTAAAGAACATCTTGTTTATACCGGAGTTGACGCAGAAGGAAAAGACATTTTAAACTATTCTGTTGTAGCACCAACTGGAGACATCGTTACTGAAAATGGAATCGTTGCTGATAGATTAGTTTGGGATTGGGATGTAATTAATAAGGAAAGACCTTAATACTAACTGTAAATAAGGTAAATAGAGTTTTTTTACAGTATCATACAATTTTTATGAAATTTAGTAGTTATATTTGAAATCAAATTTTAACTGCTGTTTTGAAAACCTTATTATATACTGGACTTTTAGCACCTATATTACCCATATTGTTTTTTCTAATTTTCAAAAGAAAGAGTAAAGAAAGAGCTGTATGGGTAATTTTTTTTTACGCCACATATTGTGCACTCCATGAAGTGATTAATTTATATCTCCAACAAATAGATTCAAAATATGTTTTAGTCCTTTTTTCATTATTTACAATAATTGAGTTCAGTTTTATTTGTAATTACTTTATATTACTTTATAAAAATCAACCCAAAAAGAAAAATGTTATAACGGTTATATGGATTTTATTTACATTTTATGCTATCATTAGTTTTTTCAGGAGTAATAAATTAGGATCATGGGATTCTTTTGCAATCGGTATTGAATCTCTAATACTTATAATTTTTAGTTGTTATCATTTATTTACCAAATTAAGACACACAGACAATCTTTCATTATATTCAAATTTCCATTTTTGGACCGTAATTACTTTCCTTTTATATTTTTCAGGAACATTCTTCATGAATATTATGGCAGAAACGATGCGAAGAAATCCGGACTATCAGGTGCTTTATTATATTATAAATTCCGGATTTGCCATATTGAAATATGTATTATTAGCTGTTGCTATGACAATGAAGGTAAAGAAACCTAAAGATCAGCTGTCAGATCTGGATGATAATTTATTCCTAAAGAATTCGTTATAACCTCATAATGTTTACTTTACAAATAAACGACAACTTTAGTTTTACAACAGTTCTAGTGTTTGGCACACTAGGAATGCTTATTATGGCTATTACTATTATTTCTGTATTAGTATTTCATCAAAGAAAAGTGATCCGTTTTAATAAGCAAATTCAAAAGCTTGAAGAAGAAAAGCAGCAAATGCTTTTAAAAGCGTCGATTCGTTCTCAGGAAGACGAAAGGCAACGCATAGCAGCAGATTTACATGATGATGCTGGCCCTCTTTTAGCTACAGCAAGACTCTACCTGAATGAGAATTTAATTCATCAGGAACCGGCCGTACAATTACAATCTATTTTTAGCGCAAAACAAATTATTGATGATAGCATCCAATTAATCAGAAATATTTCACACAGTTTACTTCCTCCAACCCTAAAGAATTTTGGGTTAGAAGCAGCCATGAAAGATCTTTTTGAAAAAATTAATGGATCTGGTGTGATCAATGCAAGTGCGCGCTTTCATGATAATAGAGAAAGACTTAATGATGAACAAGAATTATTGGTTTTTCGGATTGTTCAGGAATTAATGACGAATATTATTAAGCATAGTAATGGCGGATTTATTCATCTTACTCAAAATGTCCAGGCAAATAATGTATACTTCCGAATTCATCATGATGGAAAAGGAATACTTCAAAAACAATTTGAAACATTAGAACACGACTCCCATGGTCTGGGTTTAAAGAATATTCAAAGCAGAGTAAAGGTTTTAAAAGGAAAAATATTTTTTGAAATTGACAGTTCTGAGACGTATTATAAAGTTACTCTCGAAATCCCCCGTGAATCAACAAGTTAATTAAATATGTTAAAGCCCTTAACCTTTACTTAATTTATATTAATATTGTGAAATGACCCCTGAAATTTACAAAGTTGCCATAGCCGACGACCACAAAATTTTTAGAAAAGGAGTAATCCTTTCATTAAAGCCATATAATAATATTCAATTTATTTTAGAAGCAGAAAATGGTGAGGAATTGATTAAAGGCATTGAGAAAGAGCAACCGGATATCGTTTTAATGGATCTTAAAATGCCCGTAAAAGATGGTATTGAAACGACAAAATATTTAAATAAACATTTTCCTGCCATTCGAATTCTCATTCTTACAATGTTTGAAGACGAGCGTTTTGTGGGTCATTTAATGGATAGTGGCGCTAACGGTTATTTATTAAAAAGTACTGAACCTACCGAAATACGTCAGGGCATAATGGATGTAATGAAAACAGGTTTTTACCTGAATAATTTTGTTAACAGAGTCCTTATTAAAAAGAATTACGCAAAACAAAAATTCAATCCGAATCTAAATAGTGAAATTGTTGTGAGTGATAGGGAAAAAGAAGTCCTTTCCCTTGTTTGCATGGAATTTACCGCTCAGGAAATTGCCGCTCAAATGGATATAAGTCCCAGAACAGTTGAAGCAATTAAAGACAGACTAATGGAACGCTTTGGTGTTAAAAACTCAGTGGGATTAGTATTTTTCGCTATGAAAAATTCTCTGATTGAATAGAAAGGAATTAAACGCTTCCTTTAATCATTGCAGACTGCAATGATTTCGTTGCAGCAATCCTTCGGAAATTTGATTAAAGTTGCATTTCAGGAATATCTCCTTCTACTACCAACTTCCCTTTGGTTTTTGATTTTATTTCTTCAACACTTACACCAGGAGCTCGTTCCAATAAATGAAAGGCTCCATCTCTGACTTCCAAAACAGCCAGATCGGTTACAATTTTCTTTACGCAATTAATACCAGTCAATGGTAATTCACACTGAGGTAATAGTTTAGATTCGCCTTGCTTATTTGTATGCATCATAGCCACGATGATATTTTTTGCACTTGCCACCAAATCCATGGCTCCGCCCATCCCCTTCACCATTTTACCCGGAATTTTCCAACTAGCAATATCCCCATTCTGACTTACTTCCATTGCTCCTAAAACAGTCAGATCGACCTTTCCCGCCCGAATCATTCCAAAACTCATAGCACTATCAAAAAACGCAGAACCGGGCAAGGTCGTGATCGTTTGTTTACCAGCATTTATTAAATCTGCATCCTCTTCCCCTTCAATTGGAAATGGTCCCATTCCAAGCAGTCCGTTTTCAGATTGAAGAGTAACATTTATTCCTTCCGGTATAAAATTCGCCACGAGCGTGGGAATTCCAATACCAAGATTTACATAATATCCATCCTTTAATTCTTTTGAAATTTGTTTAGCAATCTGATTTTTATCTAACATAATATCTATAATAAATTATTTAAAAAAAATGGAACACCAAACAATCAACTTTGTGCGTTACGGACTGTTCTTTGTTCAATTCGTTTTTCGAAATGGTTTCCCTTAAAAATCCGATGTACATATATACCGGGTGTGTGAATGTTATTTGGATCAAGTTCACCAGGCTCCACTAATTCTTCTACTTCGGCAATCGTTATTTTCCCTGCCATAGCCATCAACGGGTTAAAATTTCGTGCAGTATCCTTATAAATTAAATTACCGTATTTATCGCCTTTCCATGCTTTTACTAAGGCGAAATCCGAATCAAATGCATACTCCAGCAAATATTGCTTTCCATTAAACTCACGCACTTCTTTTCCTTCAGCTACTTCTGTACCCACACCTGCGGGAGTATATATTGCAGGCATACCATATCCTGAGGCCATACACCGTGTGGCCAGTGTACCTTGGGGTACCAATTCAACATCTAATTCACCCTCCAGAAGCTGCCGCTCAAATTCAGCGTTTTCTCCCACATAGGAAGCAACCATTTTTTTAAGCTGTTTTTGTTTTAAAAGTAAACCTATCCCAAATTCATCCACACCAGCATTATTAGAGATACAGGTAAGGTTCTTTACTCCTTTCTTAACCAATGCTGCAATAGTATGCTCGGGTATTCCACATAATCCAAAACCTCCAAGCATTATGACACTTCCATCTTGTATATCGTGAATTGCTTCTTCAGCATTCAAAAAAACTTTATTCATGGTAATTTATTTTTCAGTTATTGAAGCAGTTGTTTTATTCTATTTCCACTTCCCTTTCAAGGATCCTTTTTTCCAACCCTCTATTTTCCGGCTCTGGAATGGGAGCATCTTCTACGGCATCTGCTTCCTCTTTAATTCGTCTCTTTTGAACCTCTACACTATCAAAGATACGTTTCAATATTTCCGGATGCCGAATATACCAATTATAACTCTTCTCGAATTTCGAGGTATTTATTTCATGAATTCCGAATACCTTCTGCGTAAGCTCATTCAATTTCTCTTCCTGATGTATTCCAGTATCAGAAACAGCCATTTCCTCGGCCAAAAATTGCATTCTCATAATGTCCCATAAAACATCCCCCATTTTCTCTGGCTGAATGATCGATTTTGGTACTTTATCTTTTGACGAACAGGAAAATAAGGTAAAAAGACAAATGATTATTGGTAGAAAAGGCTTCATTATTTTAATTGTTCCTGATATTTAGTAGCTGAGGTAATATCTAATTTTTGTAAAAGTTCGAGCGCTCTCGCTTTATCCGGAGGAGAAGCTTTTGAAAAGACGCTAATAAGCTCTTGTGTTTTTGCTTGAAAGAGAAACTGCAAGATCATTGTATTAGGATTTTCCACATTATACGTATTCAAAAGGTTCAAAACATTTAAAATTTGCGTTCTTGCTGTCGCTTCCTCATTATACATTTTATCCATTCCTTTTCTGTAATAATTATAAATAGCATCATGAATTATATTGTACCTGCTATTTGATAAATTTTCAGCCAGCCAATACCTGTTTCGCGTGCCGTCAAATGCCTTCCAACCGTTAATGTTTCTTCCTTCAGGTGCATTATTTACAATGTTCTGGGCTTTTTGAAAATAAGGTTTTCCACCTCCCGGTGAAAAGGAGTCATAATCAAACCCAAGCACCATGTTAATCCAATAGGCCATTACTGCCGTTAAATTAGATACAAGCGGGTCTGTTCCTGAAACTCTCGATTCGTTAAATTCTAATTGTTGAAACTCCGTGTATTTAAAAATAAGATCATTATCCTGATAATTGATAATGGGAGATATGTAGGAAGAATTAAAAACTGGTCTTCCTGCTTGAATAGTCAGAGAAGCTTTATAAATGTTTGCATCTCCGGTGGATTCCAGATTTAATAAAAAACTGCAATCAATTTTTTCCTGAGTATTAAAATTATCGTTACTCCATTTTCTGCTATTCACGAAATCATTTAAAGAGGTTTGAAGAGTTTGGAATGTTTTCTTATCCACATTATTTCCAACCCTGCTATTAATAACACTTACTCTGCCTCTTAATTCCTGGGCAGAACCAGTAATCACACATAAACTAAAAAAAAGCAATAAAAAATATTTAGTCATTTTTCAATTGGGTTATAGTATTTATAATATCTGCAGCAACTTCATCTTTCAACTTCAAATCAAATTCATGAGCTTCACCATTCTTATCAAAAATAGTTATTTTGTTGGTCTTATGGGCAAAGCCGGCCCCCTCATCATTCAGTGAATTTAATACAATAAAATCCGCATTTTTTTTAGTCAACTTTTCCATTGCATGATGATGCTCATTGCTGGTCTCTAAAGCAAACCCTACAAGAATTTGGTCATCTCTTTTTATTTTTCCTGCTTCAAACAGAATATCTTTTGTTTGGGTTAATTCAAGAATGAACGTACCCTCTGATTTCTTTATTTTTTCAAAGTGTTTATTGACAGGAGTATAATCCGCTACTGCGGCAGCCATTATTATATAATCCGCGTCATGAAAAACTTCCATCGTTTTTTCAAACATCTCGCTGGCTGAAACAACATTTACTACCTTCATTTCTTTTTTTGGCAAAAGGGCGGATGGTCCCAGAATCAAAGTAACTTCCGCTCCCCGAAAGGCCAATTCATCAGCAATTGCGATCCCCATTTTTCCTGAAGAATGATTCCCAACAAAACGGACAGGATCAATTGCCTCATAGGTTGGTCCGGCTGTGACCAATGCCTTTTTACCTTTTAAAGACCCTTTTATAGAAAAAAAGTTCTGCAAATAACTTAGCATATCTTCCGGCTCCTGCATTCTCCCTTCGCCAAATAATCCACTTGCTAACTCACCTTTATTAACTGCGATTACCTGAACTTTATGTTCTTGCAACCGGCCAATATTTGCTTTTGTTGCAGCGTGAAGCCACATATCCTCATCCATAGCAGGGAATACCATTACTGGACACACGGCGGAAAGATAAATGGCCATCAAAAGGTTATCACATAATCCATTCGCCATTTTGGCGATCGTATTACAGGATGCAGGAGCGATGATCATTACATCTGCCCATCTTCCCAGCGCTACATGGTTTGCCCATACATCCCCAACTGTCAAATCTGTGAGAGTTTCGTTTTTGGACAGAGTAGAAAACGTCAAAGGATTTACAAAGTCTGTTGCTCCGGATGTCATAATTACTTTCACCTCGGCTCCGGCTTTTATAAGCAATCTTAAAAAAAAGACTGATTTGTAGGCTGCAATACTGCCGGTGATTCCCAGTAAAACTTTTTTACCCTGAAGCATTTGAAAGTTTATTTATTAAAACGAAAATGTCCCGCAAAACACGGGACATTAAAAATATCATTTCTTATCTAAAGATTAGACTAAAATTATTCAAATAGATTGTCTTCATTTCTGCGGAAGTAAATTTTATCTTCCATGAATTCTGCTAAAGCAAGTATAGAAGGATTGGGCATTCTTTCATATGCTTTAGAGATTTCTATTTGCTCCTTATTTTCATGAATTTCTTCAAGGCTGTCGGTATGACTTGCAAACTCCTCCAATTTATTATGCAACTCTTCTTTTATAGTGATATTTATTTGATTAGCGCGTTTTGCAACAATTGAAATAGACTCATACAAATTCCCTGTTTTGGCCTTAATATCCACAAGGTTCTTTGTTTCTACAACATTGCTTAAATTAGCGGTTTGCTGGCGTCTTAACTTGCTCATTTTGTATTATTTTAATATTATTTTGACTAAGATTGTTATAATTCTCTACCTCTTCCAAAAGCTTACTATCAGGATACCTGTCAATAAATTCAAAGTATTCAGAAATCACTTTTTCATACCTTTCTTTTTGTTTATCGAGTATACTTAATTTCGCATATTCATAATAAGATTTAATAGCCATAAGAAGATAGTAATCTCCTTTAACCGACTCAGGATATGCATTAATTAGACTGGAAAATGAAATTCCAGCAGCTCTGTATTGACCTAGATTAAAATATAATTCAGCTGCACTAAATTCTTTATTCTCCAATTTCTTCCGTCCACTTGCAATTATTTCCAATGCTTCCTTCGTTCTTTCAGAATTTGGATATGTAATGATAAAACTCTGCATCATTCCAATTGCTTTTACAGTATTGGTTTGATCCAATTCTACAATTGGTGATTGCTTATAAAACGAAAATGCCTGCATAAAGGCTACTTCTTCCGCTTTAGGGCTATTTGGGAAAACCCCCAGGAATCCTTTAAATAAATTCTCTGCGTCCGTGTAATTTTTCTGATTATAGGAGCAATAGGCGTATTTATAATATAACTCCTCAAACTTCTCCGTTCCTTTAAATACAGGAAACAATTCCATATACAACTCCTCTGCATAGCGGAATTTATTCTTAGCAAAGTACTCATCTGCCTTTTTGAGTTTGTATTCGTAATCAGTACTTTTCAATACTTTACTATACTCATTTTTACAAGATGTGAGTAGAAAAATCGGGATTAATAAAACAAGGGCTAACTTCATAAAGAGTTGCAAAATTAGGGAATTTTGAACAAATATGTATTTAAATTAAATGAAGGCAAAAAACGCCTCGTTAATTTTTTGATAATTGAAGCAAAAAACCCTTCTCAGAATTTGAGAAGGGTTTTTATTATTCTAAATACTTTTTTAGTTTGATCTGATATCTACGGTATTCGCAGCACCACCACCTACCTGGCAGGAAACTTGAATACGATCTGCGCTAATTCCTTCTACTTCTGTCAGATACGCTTTTACAGCATTCACTCTTCTGTTGCACAGAGCCTGAGAAGCTTTAGAAGCTACCGGGTATCCTGTTACAGAAATGGTGCAATCTGCGCTCCCTTTCAACTTAGAAGCTACTGTAGCTAACATAGCTTTCGCAT
>JBDSBN010000190.1:0-5547 GCA_039921585.1 Ginsengibacter sp.
CAGGGACCATACAACAGTTATACACAGCTGTCAGACCGTAAAAGATCTGATGGATACAGATACTTTATTTAAGGAGGATGTGTTGGAATTGCAACAAAAGGTGCAGTTGGCTGCTATGTAATTTGAAGTAATAAACATATTATTTCCCTCCGTATTCGTTATTTGAATTTTAATCAAAATGATCCTTTCCGGATTTAAAACTTTCGGAAGTTGAAAAATATTTTGTCTGTTTATTTTCGAAAAAAAATTAAATAGGAATTAAGGTGATTTTTTTGAAAAATATATTTTGAGTTCTCAATTTAAGTGTTACATTTGCAGCCCTTAATTAAATAAGAGAAGCGCAGGAAAAGAGGTTAGAAAAAGAGGAGAGGTGCCTGAGTGGCCTAAAGGAACGGTTTGCTAAATCGTCGTACGGGTTAAACTGTACCGTGGGTTCGAATCCCACCCTCTCCGCTGTTTATATTAAGATACCGGTAAAGAATTTTCGGGGTGTAGCGTAGCCCGGTTATCGCGCCACATTTGGGATGTGGAGGTCGCAAGTTCGAATCTTGCCACCCCGACAAAAAAGCAGTTCAGAAATGAGCTGCTTTTTGCGTTTAAGGAATAGCAGTTGGTACCGGAGGTCACAGACTGCGATTATTATCTAACTTATCTAAATTCCAACTGTAAATTCGCCTGTAAAGTTTATTTTCTTTTACTATATTTAACCTACTTACATTTAGGTTAATAATGATCAATAAATACCAGGCTAAATATTACGCATACGAACTTTCCAAAAAAGCTGCTTCTGATTCTTCAGAAAAATTTGGTGCAACATTGATGGATGCTAAAGTTGAATTAAATCCTCACCAGGTAGAAGCTGCATTATTTGCTTTTAAATCACCTTATTCTAAAGGTGCAATCCTGGCTGATGAAGTAGGATTAGGAAAAACAATTGAGGCAGGTATTTTACTAAGTCAAAAATGGGCAGAGCGCAAACGGCGGATTTTAATTATTTGTCCATCTTCTCTTAGAAAACAATGGTCTAATGAACTTTTGGATAAATTCTATTTGAAAGCTGATATTTTAGAAAGTACCTCATTTAAAAGGAAGTATAAGGAAGGGAATCACAACCCTTTTGATTCGGTTGATACTATAAAAATATGTAGTTACCAGTTTGCAAGAAAGTATGCTGAATTAATACAGCTCACTTCATGGGATTTAGTTGTGTTAGATGAAGCACATTTTTTAAGAAATGCTTACAAGAGTGGAAATATAACTGCACGGACTATTCAAAATGCTATTAAGGACTATAAGAAGGTTTTATTGACAGCTACTCCTTTACAAAATCGGTTGGATGAATTATTTGGCTTGGTGAGTTTCATTGATCCTACAATATTTGGTGATATTAAATCATTCCGGAGAAATTTTGTTTTAAGTTCAGGCCCGGAAGATATTCCAGGATTAAAGGTGAGATTGAAGGAGATAGTGCATCGAACTTTACGAAAAGATGTGAGAGAGTTTGTGCCATATAGAGAACGTATTCCTATCACACAAAGATTTACACCAACAAAAGAAGAACAACAATTATACAATCAGGTATTGGAATATCTTCAAAGGGATGATACCTATGCGTTTCCCGCAGCTCAAAAGCATTTGATGCAGTCAGTCATTTTTAAATTACTTGGATCTTCTTCTTTTGCAATAGGCCGTACAATTGAGTCCTTAATAAAAAGGTTACGATATTTATTGGAACATTCAAAAGTGGTAGATGATGATTTGTTTTCCATGCTTGCCGAAGAATATGAAAACCTGGATGATGAATTGGACGAATGGGAGGAGGAAGAAGAAGGGGAAGATTTAGAAGAAATAACTGTTGAGGATAAAATTGCCATCGAAGCAGAAATCAAACAATTGGAACAGTTTTTACTTTTGGCAAATAGTATTGAACACAATGAGAAGGGAGAAAAATTGATTGTTGCCTTAGATAAAGGATTTGAGAAATTGAAAGAATTGGGCGCAAGGGAAAAGGCCCTGGTTTTTACAGAATCAACAAGAACTCAAAAGTACCTCTTTGAACGTTTATCCAAAGCAAAATATAATGGCAGGATCATTTTGTTTAATGGAAGTAATAACGATGCCGTTTAAACAGAAATTTATACAAATTGGGTAAATAATAAGGAGAACAATGCGAAGGTTACGGGAATTAAAGCGGTTGATATAAGACATGCGCTTGTAGATGCTTTTAAAAGTGACCAATATGATATCATGGTTGCCACTGAAGCGGCGGCAGAGGGTATTAACTTGCAATTTTGCAGTATGATCGTTAATTATGATTTACCCTGGAATCCGCAACGGGTGGAACAACGGATTGGGCGATGTCATCGTTACGGACAAGAATTTGACGTGGTGGTTGTCAATTTTTTAAATGCTGCCAATGATGTTGAGGCCCGGGTATATGAATTGTTAGAACATAAGTACCAATTGTTCGAAGGTGTTTTTGGTTCTTCCGACCACGTTCTGGGGGCCATTGAAAGCGGACTGGATTTCGAAAAGAGAATCGTGGAGATTTATAAAAAATGTAGAACAAAAGAGCAAATCGCTGAATATTTTGATGCTTTGTATAAAGCTTTCGAAGATGAGATAGATGAAAAAATGAAGACCGTGCAAAGCACACTTTTTGAAAACTTTGAAGCTTCGGTGATCAATAAGTTGCGAATCACCATGTCGGAAACAAAAACATTCATTGAAAAGTATGAGAAATGGTTGTGGGAGTTAACCCGCTATTACTTTGGTGATAGAATCACCTATTTCGAAGAAGACTATTCTTTTGTAATGGATGATGGCGAAATATATAGCCTGAATAAAAAAAGAGAAGATGCCAAACATTTTCGATTACAAAGTAAAGTTGCCCAGAATCTTATAGAAAAAGGGAAGAAGGAAAAAACAGAACCAGCTAAATTACTATTCTCCTTTTCAGGCACAGGAATTAAATATAAGGACATTGAACTATTAAAATCAAAAAAAGGATTGTTGAAAGTTTCTAACCTGATGGTGGATTCAGAGATTGAAACCCACAGCGTTCTTTTGTTTTCAGGCATTACAGAGGAAGATGAACACCTAAATGATGAGCTTTGCCGCTTTATTTTAAGTTTGCATTCTACAGTAGAGGCAAATAGCTTAACCGGGAAAGAATTGAACTGTATTGAAAAAGTATATTTAAAAAATAAAACAAAACGGTTGGCGCACCTTGAAGATACGGACAGCGCTTTATTGCAGAGAGAATTCCGGAAATTTAACCACTGGGCAGATGACCGTATCCAGTTATTGGAAGAAGATTTAAAGGATGCCCGACGGGAAGAGCGCGAACTAAATAATGCTTCCTTAAAAGATGGATTATCTTCGTCTGAAGTGTTGGATTTTCAAACACAAATTGCCAAAATAAAGAGAAAAGTCAACAGGTTGAGAAATCTAATGTTTGAGCGCCAGGATGAGATTGAAGAGCAAAGGGATCTGATGATTCAGGAAGCAAAACAAAAAATAACCAGAACCATTCACGAAGAAGAAATCTTTACGATTGCTTTTGAAATAATATAATAAAAGACAATGCCCAATTACAAAAAATTGAAGGAGGTTTTAACCGAAATATTTGAGTTAGATAAAGCTGATCTGGATTTTGGTATTTACAGGATCATGAACCAAAAAAGAGTGCAGATAGAAGATTTTATCAATAAAAAACTGCCCACACAGATTAGAGAAACTCTTGCAAAAACGCAATCTGTTGACAGCGTCGAACTTAAGCAGGATTTAGAAAAACTAGGAAGAACCCTTGACGATGCCGGTGTGGTGCGTGAAAGTGTACCCAAATATATGACCCTGCAAGCTCAAATAAATCAAGCCAGTGATGCGTTGGCCCTGGAGCAGGAAGTGTTTTCGCATTTAGCTAATTTTTTTAAACGCTATTACCAGGATGGGGATTTTATTTCGATGCGCCGGTATAAAAAGGATGTTTATGCTATTCCTTATGAAGGGGAGGAAGTAAAATTGCATTGGGCAAATGCCGACCAATATTATATCAAGACTTCCGAATATTTAAAGAATTATGCTTTTATATTGCCGAATGGCAAAACAGTTCACTTCCGTTTGAAAGAAGCAAGCACGGAACAAAATAATAATAAAATCCAGGGGGATGATGAACGCCGTTTTGCAATTTATAATGAACTGCCTTTAGAAGTTTCAGGCAACGATTTGTACATTAATTTCATTTATGAGGTGCATCAAAAATCAGTAAAGCAAAGCGATTTAGCAGAACAGGCTTTGGAAGTTATTTCAAACCAAATCCCAATCGACTTTAGCGATGCGTTTGCCTTAGCGCCAACAGAGAAAAACAAGAAACGAACACTCTTAGAAAAGCATCTTAATGCGTATATCTCCCGCAACACTTTTGATTATTTTATTCATAAAGACTTAGGGGGATTTTTGCGCAGAGAATTGGATTTTTATATCAAGAACGAAGTTTTATTTATTGACGATATCAATACCGAAAACCCGACATTTTTTACTGCTCAATTATCCAAAATAAAAGCGTTAAAAACGGTAGCTGAAAAAATTATTACGTTTTTAGCACAGATTGAAGATTTTCAAAAGAAATTATGGCTTAAAAAGAAAATGGTTATCAGTACCAATTACTGTATGACTTTGGATAAAATACCTGAAAGGTATTATCCGGAAATTTTCAAAAATAAAGCACAGCTTGAAGAATGGATAACTCTTTTTGATGTGGAGATTACTGATGAAAGTCAACTGAAAGGAGAACCATTTTTGGTTTTGGATACAAAACACTTTTCGGAAGAATTTAAAGATAAACTTTTATCTGAATTTGATAATCTGGATGAAGAAACAGATGGTTTGTTGATTAATTCGGAGAATTTTCAGGCGTTGGGTTTAATTGAGGAGAAGTATATTGAAAAAGTGGATTGTGTTTATGTAGATCCACCATACAATGCGAAGTCAAGTGAAATTGCTTATAAAAACACATTTAAGAACTCATCCTTCTTAAGTTTTATTTATGATAGGATATTTCAAGCTGGAAAATTATTGAAAGAAAATTCTTTATTTAATATAGCTATTGATGATTATGAAGTTAATAATGTAAAATTAACTCTTGATAATGTTTTCGGTAAAGAAAATTTTATTTCAAATGTCATTGTAATTCACAATCCTCGTGGCAGAAATGATGATAAATTTTATGGGACATCCCATGAATATATGCTAGTATATTCTCCAAACAAGAATTTGGCCAGCATTAATAATTTTAAAGCTACAGAAGAAGACATAAAGCAGTATGGAAAGAGTGATAATGTGTCAGATTATGCATTAACTGGATATATGAGAACGGGGAATAATTCTAATAGATTTGAAAGGCCAAATTTGTTTTATCCTATTTATATCAATCCTTCTGATAAATCCCTTTCCCTGGTTAAGAGTGAACCATCTTGGATTGAGGTGTTTCCAATTAATAATGCAGGGGAAGAAAAAACTTGGAGATGGGGAACTGAAACATTTAAA
>JBDSBN010000191.1:0-6180 GCA_039921585.1 Ginsengibacter sp.
GGCGACTTTGTTCTTCAGCCTGACGCATGGGTAGAGCATAAGGAAAAACATAAGCACAAATCACTCTATTTGTATCTGCATATATTGGTGCATCTGGCATGTCTTCTGGTAATCCTTTCATTTAATCAAAAATATTGGGCAGGTATTTTAATCATCATTGCAAGTCATTATGTAATCGATCTGGCAAAATTACATTTGCAAAATAAATTCAAACAAGGTGGATTGTTTCTTGCCGATCAATTGGCACATATAGGTGTTTTATTGTTCGTTCTAAACATGTATCAGCCATTTGAAATATCCCTGAAATCTCTGTATTCCACGCCGGTTTTGTTATTTCTGATGGCGATTCTTTTTGTCACATTTGTGACAGCCATTCTGATTAAAAATATTCTGGGAAATTGGAAATTTATCGAACAAAGCAAAAATGAATCTCTTAAAAATGCCGGGAAATATATCGGTATGCTCGAACGCTTATTTGTATTCGGCTTTGTAATTCTACAACAATATCAGGCTATCGGATTTTTAATTGCTGCCAAGTCGATTTTTCGCTTCAGCGATTTATCCCGTGCGAAAGACCGTAAACTAACAGAGTATATTTTAGTGGGTACGTTACTGAGTGTTATTTTTGCAATCCTGACGGCTTTCATGTATCAATATGCGCGGCAGATTATTAAAAACTAGCGACACTGCCGGATTATAAAACCCTTATCCCCTTCCCGCCGGCAAAATAAATCCAAACGTACTTCCAACATCTATTTTACTTCGTACATGAATGGTTTCCTGATGTGCTTCTATGATATGTTTAACGATGGATAAACCTAATCCGCTGCCGCCAGCTTGCCGGGAACGTGCCATATCTGTCCGGAAAAAACGCTCGAATATCCGGGGAAGGAATTCTTCAGCAATTCCATAGCCGTTGTCGCTGATTTCTACTAATATTTTTTTACCATCAATTTTATAGGCACTGCCTTCTATTGTGCCGTTTGGTTTTCCATATTTAATTGCATTATCGATCAGGTTTATAAGAACCATCCGTATTTTTTCCTTATCGGCATAAACAGTTAATGGTGTTTCACAACCACTTTTTATAAAGCAACTTATTTTTTTCTCATCCGCTTTAATGGACAGGGAGTCACATACTTCCTTAAACAATTCCTGAATGATAAATGGTTCTTTTTGGAGAGTTTGTTCCCCACTTTCAAGTTTCGTTATTTCATCCAGGTCATCAACAAGGTTTACCAGCCGGTCTACATTTTTGGAAGCATTATTCAGAAATCTTTTATTGACTTCGGAATTGTCCATAGCTCCATTCAATAAGGTATCTATATACCCTTGCATGGCAAATATGGGCGTCTTTAATTCATGAGAAAGATTTAATAAAAACTCTTTGCGGAAAATTTCATTTTCCTTCAATGTTTCCAATTCCGCTTTATGATGTATGGCCCATTCCTCCACATCTTTATTTACTTCCAGAATTGTTTTTTGAGGTAGAATATTTTTAAAGTAAAATTCTTCTTTTTTACTGGCTTTAGTTTGGTAAATCAGTTTATAGATCAGCTTAAGCTTTCTGTATATGAATCGCTTTACCGTATAAAATATGATGAGATATGCGACGAGGGTCAGTAGACAAAAGAAAATAACAGAAGGCAGCCATAAATCACTATAACCATACACTGCCAGACTGGCCAGCAATGCGATGGGTACAGATGAGACAAGGGCTGCCTGCTGAGGTGAAAAGTTTTTCTTTGATAACATTTAAAAAATGAATCCTTTTATTTTTATTGTGCGAAAGTTTCACCTAAATTTTTATAGGCATTCTTAGAAAATGGTTGTTTTAATAACCTAAAATCCATGCGAATATCAATGGTGCTACGATGGTCGCATCACTTTCTACAATAAATTTCGGGGTGTCAATATCCAGCTTTCCCCAAGTAATTTTTTCATTGGTAACAGCACCTGAATAAGATCCATAAGAAGTTGTAGAATCTGAAATCTGGCAGTAATAACTCCAGAAGGGAACATCCTTCCACTCCAAATCCTGGTACATCATCGGTACAACACAGATTGGGAAATCTCCTGCGATTCCACCACCTATCTGGAAGAAACCTAATCCTTTCCCGGTGGACATTTCACGGTACCATTCGGTTAATTGAACCATATATTCAATACCACTTTTAACTGTACTAACTTTTAATTCCCCTTTAATCACATAGGAAGCAAAAATATTTCCCATGGTACTGTCTTCCCATCCTGGCACTACAATAGGAATGTTTTTTTCTGCTGCAGCAAGCATCCAGCTATTTTTTGGATCAGCGTCGTAATGTTCTTTTAAATCTCCACTGTTAATCATTTTGTACATAAACTCATGTGGGAAAAAACGTTCACCTGCTGTTTCCGCATCTTTCCACACTTTATATATGTATTTCTGCAATACCCTGAAAGCTTCTTCTTCAGGAATGCATGTATCGGTTACACGGTTATAATGATTTTCCAATAATTCCCACTCATCCTGCGGACTTAAGTCACGATAATTAGGTACTCTTTTATAATGACTGTGCGCCACAAGATTCATCAGGTCTTCTTCCAGGTTAGCGCCTGTGCAACTGATCATAGCTACTTTATCCTGACGAATCATTTCGGCCAGGGAAATACCTAATTCCGCCGTACTCATCGCTCCTGCTAAAGAAATCAGCATTTTTCCACCTTCTTCCAGATGTGTTACATATCCTTTTGCAGCATCCATTAGAGCAGCTGCATTAAAGTGGCGGTAATGATGTTCTAAAAACTGTGAAACTGGTCCTTTACTCATGATATCTTTTTTTTTGTGCAAAAGTATGATTTTAAAAAATGATTGCCCTCCTTGTCATAATGAAATAACAATTTATAAGAAACTAAAAAACTTTTAAAAGATATGTATATAAGATGTTGCTACTTAAAGATATTGCACAGCCTCATTTGAAAAATTGGCTGTATTTTTAAAAGGACATTTTTTAGCATTTGATTTTTTATCATCTTATTAAAATTTTGAAATGAAAAAGATTTTACTCTTCACCTTACTTCTATCTTCCCAAAAAATAATCGCTCAAACAATTATTCAGCGGGATCCGGAAATTGCCAAAATGGTTTCGGAAGTTTCGGCGGATTCTTTAAAAATGTATATCCATACACTCGTAAATTTTGGAACAAGAAACACATTGAGCACACAAACAGATCCCAAACGCGGGATAGGTGCTGCGAGAAATTGGGTTCTTAAAAAGTTCCATGAATTCTCGAAAAATTCCGGCGGAAGATTTACTGCATTTATTGATACGACCACTTTGCAACCTGACGGAAAAAGAATTGATGTGCCAACGGTTTTAGGGAATGTAATGGGCGTTTTAAAGGGTGTCGACCCAAATGATGACCGCATATTTATTATCAGCGGGCATCTGGATAATATGCGTACTAATGTAATGGACAGAACTGGCGATGCACCCGGAGCAAATGATGATGCGAGCGGTACGGCTGCGGTAATTGAATGTGCCCGGATTATGAGTTCTCATTCGTTTCCTGCAACCATCATTTTTGTGGCAGTGAGCGGTGAGGAACAAGGATTGCTTGGAGCAAAATTTTTAGCGGAAAAAGCAAAAGCTCAAAACTGGAATATAGAAGCTATGCTGAATAATGATATTGTTGGAAGTAACAACAGCAATGAAACCAATATTATCGACAACACAAAGATTCGGGTTTTCAGCGAAGGAATTCCTGCCTTTGAAACCGATAAAAATACTGCATTGATTCGCTCTCTCGGATTAGAAAATGATGGAAAATCCCGGCAGCTTGCACGCTATGTTAAGGAAATTGGAGAACGGTATGTGGATAATCTGGAAGTAGTCATGATTTACAGATCCGATCGGTTTTTGCGAGGTGGGGATCATTTACCTTTTTTGCAAAATGGATTTGCTGCGGTGAGGTTCACTGAAATGAATGAAAATTTTACCCGTCAGCATCAGGATGTCCGAATTGAAAATGGAATTCAATATGGTGATTTACCGGAGTATATCGATCACGAGTATTTGAGGAAAAATACGGCAATGAATCTTTCAAATCTTGCAAATTTGGCTAAATCGCCTTCTATGCCGGAAGAAGTGAAAATTTCCATGCAGGGATTAAGCAATAGCACCATCATTTCCTGGAAAACTCCCCGGGCAGGGAAATCAGATGGCTATTATATTTTAATGAGAGAAACATCAAGTCCTGTTTGGCAAAAGAAATTATATACAAAAGAAACAATGATCACCTTGCCGTATTCCAAGGATAATTATTTCTTCGCAATTCAATCTGTGATTGCTGCTGGCAATGAAAGTTTGCCGGTAGTGCCGGGTGTAAGCAGGAGGTAGGGAAGCTATGAGCTATGAGCTGTGAGCTGTGAGCCGGAACGTGCTTCAATCAAAGGGCGCAACACAAAAATCCCTTCTACAAACGATTAAATGTTTATAGAAGGGATTTGTATAAATTAAAACTTATGTTATCTTGTTTCTGCCGGTAAAGGAATATCTCTTACAAGCATCTCATTTCTATTGGCCATTTCCCAGGCTGTCATAAATACAAGTCGGGCTCTTTTTTCCATCACATCATAATTGATTTTGTCCCATGTGTCTGTAGGTTTATGGTAATCTGCATGCATTCCGTTAAAATAAAAAATAACCGGAACGCCTTTGCGGGCAAAATTATAATGATCGCTACGGAAGTAAATCCTTTCTTTATCGTTCGGGTCATTGAATTTGTAATCCAATTCCAACTTGGTTAATTTATTATTAGCAGCTATGGTGATTGGTTTCAGATCACTGCTTAATTTATCATCACCTACGATATAAATATAATTGGTGCTGTCTCCGTATTTTCTTCCCGGATCCAAACGACCGATCATATCAATATTCAGATCAACAGTAGTTTTTTCCAAAGGAAACACCGGATTTTCCGAATAATATTCAGAACCCCAAAGACCCTTTTCCTCGCCGCTGAAAGCCAGGAAAACAATCGTTCTTCTTGGACCTTTTCCTTCTTTTTTAGCCAATGAAAAAGCTCTGGCCATTTCGATTAAGGCCACCGTTCCACTTCCATCATCATCGGCTCCGTAATAAATAACATCTCCCTTTTTTCCCAAATGATCATAATGAGCGGAAATAAACACGTACTCGTCTTTTTTATCAGTACCCTCAATATATCCGAGCACGTTTGTCGCGCCTATTACATTCGTATTTAGATGAAGCGATAAGTCAGCGGTCTTATTGGTAGATACTTTTAGAGAATTCAATTCTTTATGTGCTGTATATGCATTGGTAATTGCGGCCGCATCTTTTTCACTGAAAATGTTTTGTAATTGATTTTTTGTCAGGGTAGCAATGGTTATTTTGCCATCTGGCCGGGGGAAATATACTCCTGTATTTAAGGAAGCTTCTGCTATTCTGGATGGAACTACATCCCAGGAGGTATTAATAATAATCACAGCGATTGCCCCTTTGTCTTTAGCTGCCTGGGCTTTCATTGGAGTGCTAAATCCCCATCTGGAGGGTCTTTCTGTACCACTAACCAGAAATACATTTCCGGATTTTGGTTCGCCGGAAATCATTACAGCAATTTTACCGTTTAGATTCTTGCCTTCATAATCATTATAATTTTTTTCATTGATTCCATATCCAACAAATTCAAGGGAAGCTGATTTTATTTTTGTCTTTTCTATAGAACCGACTTGCACCATATAATCTTTACCAAATACCAATTGGTGGTGACCAATTTTAAAGCTTTCGGGGGTAAGATTGTTCTGATGCAATGGATAGAATTGTTGGTAGCCATTTATTTTAGGGGAAAATTTTAGTCCAAATTCTTTAAACTGACTTTCAATATAAGAGGCCGCCATTCTTATTCCGGGAGTCCCGGTTTCGCGTCCTTCCATATCTGCGGAAGCTACAATCTTCAATTGTTTTAATAGATTAGCTTCTGTAATGGCCTTTGCATATTTAATTGCATCATCCTGCGCAAAAGAAGATGCTGTAAAAATAAACGCAGCAAATAACGCCAGAAAAACATGTTTCATTTCAGATAGTTTTGGTTTGATTAATTATTTTAATCCTGCCTAAGGACAGGTAAAAACAGGTTTGTTTATCGGTAAAAATAGCAGAGTTAATATGTATTAAATTA
>JBDSBN010000192.1:0-3744 GCA_039921585.1 Ginsengibacter sp.
AACGCTTTCACTCACAACGCTGAAATTAAAATCAATACTTTGAATATTTTGGCTGAAGCCACTTTGAATAATTTTCCCTTCATAGGTTTTGAACACATACCCCTTATTCATAAAAGTATTGAGAGTACCAGCCTTCGTACAGGTACCAAACACCCAGAAAAATCGTATGTAAAAAAAGATCAGTAGACCGAATAGTAAAATAATCAGAATAGTTCGAAAAATTTTCTTCCCTTTCATGATGGTATTGTTTAAAAGTTACCGGGCCAATGAGCATATACAGGAATGGCTCCTTTAATGTATTTCATTAAGCAACTTCCCTATCTAATTTCATTCCATTAAAGATAAATCCCCTTTTTTACAATACGATCACCTGATTTTATTTCCTACAAAGGAAAATAATCACAAATAATGTCTTTGCTTACTTCTCTTCAACCACAGGATTCAATTTCAAATCCAGGCCTTTTGTGTGCTTGTACTTAAACACAAAAGGGAAAATCAATCCTAATACTAAGGCATATAATGAAAATGTAAACCAGATTGTTTTCCAATCTTTTATTCCATCTACCGTAAAATGATCTACTACCCAGCCGCTAAACATACCGCCAATAAAGGCTCCAAGACCATTGGTCATAAGCATAAATAACCCCTGTGAACTTGCCCTGATTTTAACATCCGTTTCCAATTCTACAAATAAAGAACCTGAAATATTGAAAAAGTCAAAGGCCATCCCATAGATAATCATTGACAATATCAGGAGATATAAACCATCTGCCGGATTTCCCAATCCAAATAGTGCAAAACGTAGTACCCAGGCAAAAATACTTATGATCATTACCTTTCTAATACCATATCGATTTAGAAAAAACGGGATTGTTAGAATAAATAGTGTTTCAGAAATTTGTGCCACTGAGGATAGCAAATTTGGATGCTTCACAGCAAAACTATCCGGATATAATTTATCAAAATCGTTTAAAAATGGAACACCAAATGTATTTGTGATTTGAAGAGCTGCTCCAAGAAACATAGAGAAGATTAAAAATACCGCCATTTTCTTCCTTTTAAAAAGAACAAAAGCATCTAACCCCATCATTGAAAACAAACTTTTCTTTTCCTGAGATTTAACTGGCGGACAGGAAGGCATAGAAAATGAATACAACCCCATACAAATACCTGCCGCTGCACTAACATAAAGCTGGGAAGGTGTCAGAGTGAATCCCATCAAATCCACAATCCACATAGCACCAATAAACCCTACAGTCCCCCATACTCTTACAGGCGGAAAATCTTTCACGATATCCATCCCGGCTTTTTCTAATACGATATAAGAAACCGTATTATTCAAAGCAAGTGTTGGCATAAAAAACATAGAATTCAAAAGCATCACCATATACATGGTTGGATAATCTGTAATTGTAGAAGCATATAAAAGAAGTCCGGCACCTATTAAGTGACATAAACCTAAAACCCTTTCAGCATTCATCCACCGATCTGCTACAATACCTAAAAGAGCAGGCATAAATAAGGAAGCAATCCCCATTGTACCATAAATACTTCCTATTTCAAATCCGGAAAAACCCAGCTTAAATAAATAGCCGCCCAGAGATATCAGCCAGGCGCCCCAAACAAAAAATTCAAGAAAATTCATTACAATCAACCTAAAACGAATGGTTTGCATAAGCTTAATTTATACTAGTTTTGAATATTTTCAATCTGAACTTCCAACAAAATTATTTGAAGAAAGATCTCATTTCATTTATGAAATCTAAAAGATTCTTTTATGAACGGCGGTACAAGATAGGGCAATTCATAAAAACATTTCACTCAACCTTTCAATTCAACTAAAATTCTTACTTTGCATTAAAAAAAATCAATCTCTCTTTATTATTCCAGCCTCACATAATAAAACCCACATCTTGAAAAAAGACCTGCTGCTAACTTTTTTATTTATTGTTTTTAGTTTTTCACTTGTAGCTCAACAACCACTTTCAGCGATCAATCCGAAAAACACAATACGCTGTGCAACCCAAATTTCCATTGAACAAACAATTCGTAAAAATCCGGAGATTGTGGAAGTGTGGAGAAAAGAAGGAGAACGACAATATAGTTCCTATCTACAACGACAAGCCCTCAAAAGAGGTCCGTTATCCATAGAAGAAACAGAAATTATTATTCCAATTGTTTTTCACCTGGTGGATGATTCAACCCAATTAAGTGGCATAACTGATAGAGATATTTACGAGCAGGTGGAATTGCTTAATAAAGCATTTAGTGGTAGAAAAGCAGAAAGATATGATAAGGTAATTCCGAAAGAGATTTATAACAGACTAGGTCGCATTCCAATAAAATTTGTTCTGGCCAGAAGAACACCCACCGGAACACTAACCTCCGGGATAGAACGGCGAGTAAATAAAACACCTGACCGGATTAAGATAAAATCTACCAACACAGGAGGACTTGATGCCTGGGATACTGAAAAATATTTAAATGTTTGGGCAGGCGGTTTTTCGGGAGATGACAATGGATTACTGGGAATAGCTACCCCACCATTCTACACCAGTGAAGGTCCGCAAGGAGTTGTCATGGCACTAAATGCCCTTCCTTATACCAGCAATACTAAAAGAAGCTATTATCCTGCTTATTCCGAAGGAGGTACGCTTATTCATGAGATAGGACACTATTTTTATCTTTGGCACACCTTCGGCGATTCTTTTGAGTGCAATAACAACGACTTCCGAATTCAGCAGGGATGGCCATTGCCCATCGGAGCCGGGCCCGAAGGGGATGATACTCCGGAAGAAAAAGCTGATGAAGAAGGAAATGCTCATTTTGGAAATCCCAGTCAAAATTATTCTGACGGATGCGCTTCAACCACCTTTGGGATGATGTATGGTAGTTTTATGAATTATTTTGATGACCGTGCATTGTTTATGTTTTCTAATGGAATGAACAAACGAGTCATTGGTTGTATTGACTCTTATAGACCCGGACTTAAAACGTCTAATGGAGCCACTCCTCCTATGGCAGTCACCGATGCTTATCTTGTAACAACCAGTCCAAGAGGAACTCCTGAACGTAGAGCATATATTGCCAATAACACTCCATTGGAAGTTTTAGTAAGAAATAACGGAACTATCGGCTTAAACAGGGTAACAGATAATGTAAAATTAAACAGTGAGGCAACCGTCGCATATACGTTCAATTTGAATCTTGCACCAGGATCTGACACTACTTTAGCAGCCGGAATACTTACATGTCCTAATGGTACCCATACTTTAACTGTATCCACTTCAAACCCAAATAATGGAGCAGATGCATTTACAAATAATGATACCCTGCAATCATTTATTTATATTTCAAATACACAAATTAATGCTCCCTTTACAGAAGAATTTTCTTCTGGGACTTTCCCGCCAGCAGGATGGCGCGTTTGGAATCCAAATGACAATGCAACCTGGGAAAGAAATGAAGTATCCGGATTCACAGGATCGGGTTCTGCCACTGTTCAAAACTACTCATATAGCGGAGGCGGACAGTTGGATGATCTGATCACACCTATAATAAATACAGGAGTAGCAGATTCATCCCTGTTAAATTTCAAAGTAGCTTATAAAGTATATAATGATAAGGATGTTTCTATGTGGGACGGATTAGAAGTATATGTGTCTAATGATGGCGGAAAATATTATGACCTTGCCTACAAAAAATCCTGAAATCAGTTAAAAACAACCACCGCTCCTTTGACTA
>JBDSBN010000193.1:0-4498 GCA_039921585.1 Ginsengibacter sp.
GAGTTGTTACTATTTTGACCACTCACTGTACGGTATGCTTCTCCTTCATAGTCGCTGGGATACCCCGCATCAATTAGGGCAGCTACCTTCTTTTCTTCTTCTACTTTCCAGTTTACAAATTTCTCAATTTCAGGATGATCCAGGTCAAGGCAAACCATTTTGGCTGCACGACGGGTAGTACCACCGCTCTTAATAGCCCCCGCTGCACGGTCTCCGATTTTTAAAAAGCTCATTAAACCACTGGATGTTCCTCCGCCACTTAATTTCTCTCCTTCACCCCTGATGGAACTAAAGTTTGTTCCTACACCACTTCCATATTTAAAAATACGTGCTTCGCGCACCCACAAATCCATAATTCCACCTTCGTTAACCAAATCATCATCTACACTTAAAATAAAGCAGGCATGAGGCTGTGGGCGCTCATAGGCTGAGGTAGAGGTTTTTAAAACACCGTCTTTTTCATCCACATAATAATGTCCCTGAGGTTTTCCTGTAATACCATAAACTTCGTTCAAACCGGTATTAAACCATTGGGGTGAATTGGGAACACAAGCCTGATTTAAAATGCAGTAAACCAGTTCATCATAAAAAACCTGGGCATCCTTTTTTGAACCAAAATAATTATTCCTCTCTCCCCAAACACGCCAGCATTGCGCCATACGATGGGCAACCTGCTTTACAGATGTCTCACTAGCGGTGGTGCCATCCGGTTGTGGAACCCCTGCTTTTCTAAAATATTTTTGAGCTAATATATCAGTGGCGATCTGACTCCATTGTTTCGGTACTTCCACATTATCCATCTGAAATACCACCTCTCCAGTAATATTTTTAATGACAGAAGTGCGATAATCATATTCAAACATTTCATAAGGAGATTGACCATCCTTTGTGAAATGTCTATCGAACTTGAGACCTCCTGTTAATTTTTTTACATGGGACATAATGAAACTACTTTTATTATAAATAATATACTTTTGAAATTGTGGACAACGAAACTATTTTTTCTATGGCAGAAAACCGCCTTTTAAATATCAACATGGTGTGGATAAGAATAGTTAAAAACCTTAAACCCAATACGACAGCGAGTTAAAAAACGTTGTGCAATCTTTTGCGTTAATTTTACATTTTTTTTTACACAAAACGGGATTATTAATCAATCCACATACACTATTATCTTTATGCGTGTGCTAATTCAAAGAGTATCAAATGCTTGTGTAACAATTGATGATTACATTAAATCTTCCATAGAACATGGATTGTTGGTTTTTGTTGGTGTGGAAGATACTGATAATCAATCAGACATCATTTGGTTAAGTAACAAAATTACCAACCTGAGAATATTTGATGATGAAAATAAAGTTCCTAATGTTTCGGTGAAAGATATTCAGGGCGACATTTTAGTGGTGAGTCAATTTACTCTTCATGCCAATACAAAAAAAGGAAACCGACCTTCTTATATAAAAGCCAGTAAGCCAGAGATAGCAATCCCGCTTTATGATAGTTTTGTTCGTCAACTTCAAATTGATTTAGGGAAACCTGTTTTCACTGGAGAATTCGGAGCAGATATGAAAGTAAATTTGACAAATGATGGTCCTGTAACGATATGGATTGATACAAAAAATAAGGAATAAGTATGGAAAATATAACAATAAAAGACGCCCAGAAAAAAATTGATGAATGGATTAATACCACTGGAGTTAGATATTTCAGTGAATTAACGAACCTGGGAATATTGATGGAAGAAGTTGGCGAATTATCCCGCATCATGGTCAGAAAATATGGAGAACAATCTTTTAAGGAAAGTGATAAGAAAAAAGAGCTGGCAGATGAAATGGCCGATGTATTGTGGGTGCTGATGTGTCTTGCAAATCAAACAGGAGTGGATTTGACAGAAGCGCTGGAAAAGAATTTTGAGAAAAAGAATTTAAGAGATGCAAATCGACATAAGGATAATAAAAAAATTAATCCATAGAAATTTCATTAAAACCGGGAAGGTCTTCTTTTAGCAAAAGTGTCGAGATTTTTTCCATAAATAGCTGCAATGTTTGGTGTTTATTATCTTTGAATATTATAACACGAATTTAAAACACCAATTTCACGAATTGATAAATTAATTACCCAATATTATTTGCCTTAATAATTCAAAATACTACTCGTTTTGAAACAAAAGATTTTTGGCCAAAATTGGCTATAATACCTAATTGTAATTCAGAAGCCTTTAAATAATTAATAGTTTGTTTTACAAAACCTTCTACAATTAATGAAGAGGCTTTAACTTCAAGAATTATTGAATTAAACACAATAAAATCTGCATTATATCTTCTTGGCAGAGTGATTGATTTGTATTTAATAAAATATGACCTCTCTCTTTCATAAGGAATCCCTCTTTGTTGAAACTCATATTCCAGAGCATCTTTATAAATAATTTCCCGAAACCCCATACCTAAAATGCGATGTACTTCCATACAAATACCTATCAGCTCGTAGGATTCTTCTTTTAGAATTAAGTCTGGCATTCTGAATTTAATTAAGTTTATATAGCAATATCAAAAAGAAAAACTTTAAAATCGGCCATTGCTAGTTTTTCCATTTCTCATAAATCCACAATAAAACAATGTAATTTAATCAAGAAATGATACAATTATAAATATGGAGTAATTTATATTTTCACCATTTGCTACGATTTTATTTTGCTTACGATATAGACTAAAAACATTTATAGAAAAAACGATTGCTATTAAATTTAAAATACGGACTAATCATAATTACAGCTTATGCTAATTCTTTCAAATTCGTGTAATTCGTGCCTTAAATTCGCGTTTCCCTTCTTTCACAATTCGTGTTTAAATTTCTTCCCAAATTCGTGTAATTAAAACGTAGTTATACCGTATGTAAATTCTTTCAAATCCGTGTAATTACACCTTAAACTTTTCTATTTATCATTTACATTTATATTTGCAACCTTATGGCAAATGAAATAAACAATTTTAGTGAGATTATATCGCATTGTAAAGAGTACGGATACATCTTTCAATCAAGCGAAATTTATGATGGCCTGGCTGCAGTTTATGACTATGGACAAAACGGAGTTCAATTAAAAAAGAACATTCGTGATTATTGGTGGAAAAGCATGACACAGCTCAATGACAATATAGTTGGTATTGATGCCGCAATCTTCATGCATCCGCTTACGTGGAAAGCAAGTGGACATATAGATAGCTTTAGTGATCCTATGATCGATAACAAGGATAGCCAAAAACGCTATCGTGTAGATCATCTGATCGAAAATCATGCGGAGCAATTAGGGCTGGAGGGAAAAAAAGAAGAAGAGTTCGCGCTATTAAAATCTATGGATGATTTGCTTGCAACAAATGACTATGAAGGATTAAAAAACCTCATTGTAGACAATAAAATGATTTGTGGAGTAAGCAAAACTTCAAATTGGACAGATATCAGGGATTTCAATTTAATGTTTGATACCAAAATCGGAAGTGTTGCCGGTGAGGCAGAAAAAATATATCTCCGTCCTGAAACGGCACAGGGAATATTTGTCAACTTCTTAAATGTGCAGAAAAGCGGCAGGATGAAAATTCCTTTTGGGATAGCTCAAACCGGGAAAGCGTTTAGGAACGAAATTGTCGCCAGACAATTCATCTTTCGCATGCGCGAATTTGAGCAAATGGAAATGCAGTTTTTCGTTCGCCCTGGCACTGAAATGGAATGGTACGAACATTGGAAAACAGAGAGATTAAAATGGCATCAGAGTCTTGGTTTACCAGCAGAAAAACTCCGTTTTCATGATCATGTAAAAATGGCTCATTATGCCAATGCAGCAGTGGATATAGAATTTGAATTTCCTTTTGGATTTAAAGAATTAGAAGGAATTCATTCCCGCACCGACTTCGATTTAAAGCAGCACCAGGAATTAAGCAGAAAGAAATTACAGTATTATGATAACGATCTGAACGAAGAAGGAAAACCTTACGGAAATTATATACCCTATGTAGTTGAAACCTCCGTTGGATTGGATCGCTTATTCCTTACCATTATCAGCAATGCATATACCGAGGAAAAGTGGACTAAAGAAGATGGAAAGGAAGATAGCAGGGTAGTATTAAAAATTCCTGCGAAGATTGCTCCTCAAAAGTTAGCCATTTTACCTTTGGTTAAAAAAGATGGATTACCGGAAATTGCGAAAGAGTTATGGAATGAATGTAAGCAAAGCTTCCACACCTTCTACGAGGAGAAAGACAGCATCGGAAAGCGTTACAGAAGAATGGATGCGATAGGAACACCGTTTTGTGTAACCATAGACCACCAAACAAAGGAAGATGAAACTGTTACCGTCCGTTACAGGGACAGCATGACGCAGGAGAGAATTGCATTAAGCGATGTAAGAATAATGGTAAATGAAAAGATCACTTACTGATCATTCCACCCCCGTTAACAGGAAGATGGATTTTTTTTAAAGCCTTTATTTTATAGGGAAAATTTGCAT
>JBDSBN010000194.1:0-12727 GCA_039921585.1 Ginsengibacter sp.
CATATCCGGAGGCATATAAGAAATTACCACAAGAAATTATTTTAGGTGCTGAAACCGCTTCTACTATTAGTTCACGCGGGATTTATAAATTTCCGGTTGTGCGTAGATCAATGCCTAAATATCCGGACCATCAAACATCCTCTTATGATGTGGAACATTGCTCCTGGTCTGATCTGCCGGAAGATAATTTTATATATCATGATGATTTGTTTTATTCCATTGGAGAGTTTGTCTGGACAGGGTTTGATTATTTAGGAGAACCAACACCTTACTACACAGATTGGCCAAGCCATAGTTCTTTGTTCGGTATTGTAGATCTGGCCGGCATTCCAAAGGATAGATATTATTTGTACAAAAGTCATTGGAATAAAAAAGAAAACACCTTGCACATTCTACCCAATTGGAATTTTAAAGGAAGAGAAGGGGAGGTGACACCCATTTTTGTATACACAAATTATCCTTCAGCAGAAGTTTTTATCAATGGTAAAAGCCAGGGAAGACAAACAAAAGATACCTCTGTAAAAGCATTGACTTCCGGCAATAAAGAATCTTTGGAATCATTTGAGCGGCAAAGAAGATACCGCCTGATGTGGATGGATACAAAGTATGAACCCGGTACCGTAAAAGTGGTGGCGTATGATAACTTCGGAAATGTCGTGGCAGAAAAATCCATACACACTCCCGGTAAACCGCATACACTTCGTTTAGAAGCAGACCGGTCTGTTTTATCTCCTGACGGAAAGGATCTGTCATTCATTCGCGTAAGCGTGGTAGATAAGGACGGTAATCTTTGCTCTGATGATACACGTCAGATACAGTTTAACGTAAAGGGAACAGGCTCCTTTCATGCTGTAGCAAATGGAAACAGTGTAAGTCTGGAATCGTTTCAGTCGCCGTTCATGAAAGCATTCAGTGGAGAGCTGACTGCAATTGTTCGTTCCGGGGAAAAAGCGGGATCCATCACTTTTGAAGCCTCAGCCCCGGGGTTAAAAACCGCAAAGCTAAAATTGGAAGTGAAGTAAAATATAGATAAAATCAAAGATCAGAATTTATAAAATCCTTTGGCGTTTTCATCGAAAGGATTTTATTTTTTGAAAGAAATGGAATCAAGCTATTATTAGATAAATAAAAGTACGTATGGACAAAACTTTTTTAAAAGTATTTTTAGATTTTTCCGAGGAATAATCTTAATCTCCCAATTTTGCATTCATTACTTTTAATCCAACACTATCTGTGCCTTTTGGCGCGAAATACTTGGTTTTAAATTCCCTTGTCTGACCAGGTTCTAATCGTTCAAAAATGGTTTCAGTATCAGTTTCAAGAAGCGCTTTTGTTTTGCTGTAAAAGAATAATTGGATGGTCACATCTTTAAAAACTGCTACTGTTGCGGTATTGGTTAGTTTTCCTTTGATCACGGTTTGTCCTAGAAGATTCTTTTTATCCTGGCTGGTGACAGTTAAAAATTTCGTCGGACTTTTCTGTTCTAATTCAAGAAGTGCCTCCCGGGTATTCTCATAATTTTCTTGTTCTATAGTGGAATTGTCCGAATTACAAGAAATCATCATCGCTGATGAAAGAGCCAGAAAGAATATAAAATGTTTAAAGCGCATGTTTTTGGTTTGAGGGTTCTACGAACAAAATATAGAAAAGCTAAAATAACCTATTTCTATTTAATGTGTGCTTACCAATCCAACAGTTTAAAAACCCAACAATCAAACAGTCAAACCATTCAACCATTCAACCATTTAACCATTTAACCATTCAACAATTCAACCATTCAACCATTCAAGCATTAAAACAATTTAACAATGAATAATTAAATAATGGAATAATTGAAAAATGCCTGTTTACGCATCCGTCCCCAACCACAGCGCACCTCCAATACTATTCCTGGATGCTCCTGTAACGGAAGCCAATACAGTGTTTTGTTCCCGCCATCTTAAAATTCCGAGCAAACCCATAATCAACGCTTCTTTATAAGCCACTGTTTCTTCTCCGGGAATATAGATATCAACATTGATGGATTTTAAATGAAAGGAAATTCTTTCAATTAAATAAGTATTAAATGCGCCACCACCCGTAATCATCAATTTTTCTTCTTTGTTACCAATAAAGGGTTCAATAGCATTTTTTACTTGAAGGGCAATATGTTCGCAATAGGTACTTAAGGCATCTTCTGCGCTCAATAAAAAGGTTTGTATCAACGGGAAAACGATATCCGTTCCAAAGCTGTTGGCAAGAGATTTAGGATAAGGTCGATCGTAATATTCAAGTTTATTTAATTCTGCTAATAAACCCTGGTGTATATGTCCCTCAGAAGCCATTTCCCCATCTTTATCATAGGATTTAAAATTGGTTTCGGCCAGCATATTCAACACTCTGTTAGCAGCGCAAACATCAAAGGCTACGAATGAATCATCCTGAAGGGCAGAGATATTTGCAATTCCACCCAGATTTAAAAAGAAATGATAGTCTGGAAAAAGAAGCTTTTCTCCCATAGGTACAATAGGTGCTCCCTGTCCACCAAAGGCAATATCCAGATTTCGAAGATCACTCACCACAGGAAGACCCGTTATTGCAGCAATAGTAGCACCTTCTCCCAACTGATGTGTCATTCCACTTTCCGGTTCATGAAAGGTGGTATGACCATGTGATCCGATTAAAAATACGCGGTGATGAAGGCCATTCATTTCAATAAACTCATTGATTTTTTCACCGGTATATTTCCCATATTCTGAATGTAAAAGCATGTATTCACTAGCGGGTAAATGAATTGCGGATTCTAATTTTTTGGTCCACTCTTTTGTATATTGAAGACAGCCGGCACATTCAATTGTGTAATCCCATTTTCCGGAGTTTTCCTGAAAGGAAACAAATACAATATCAAGTCCATCAAGCGAACTTCCACTCATTAATCCAATTACATTGTAAATCATAGCGTATATCTAACTGTTTTTATTATTTTTGGTACTGGTCAATCATCGATATAGATTTGCCAAAAATAGATAGAAAGGTTTGCAATACCTTTACGAATCGCAATAAAATCAAATTATGGTAATTAATTTAAGTGATCATCATTCACTTGTGAGCAATTGGGTCAGTGAAATAAGAGATGTAAAAGTACAGGAAGATCGCGCCAGATTTCGGACAAATCTTCAAAGAGTAGCAGAAGTTTGCGCCTATGAAATTAGTAAAAGACTCCCGTGGGAAGAAAAAGAAATTACAACTCCTCTCGGTATTTCCACCTGTAAAGTTTTAAAGGATCAACCGGTTTTGGCAACAATTTTAAGAGCCGGACTAGCTATGCATAACGGGTTACTCAATTATTTTGATAAAGCAGATAATGCTTTTATCAGTGCATATAGAAAACACAATCCGAAGGATGGAAGTTTTACGATAAGTCTTGATTATATCAGTTGTCCGGAAATGGAAAACAGGGTAGTCATCATCAGTGATCCAATGTTGGCAACCGGATCGTCTTTAGTGAAAACCATTAAGTTTATTCGGGAAGCAGGTAACCCCTCTGAGATACATGTTGTATGTGCTTTGGCCTGCACCGTGGGAATTGAGTATCTCCAGCGCGCAGAACCTAAAGCCACCATTTGGTGTGGAGATATTGATGATGAAATCACCGCTAAGGGATATATCGTACCAGGTCTGGGAGATGCAGGAGATCTTGCCTACGGAGAGAAAGTTCAAATGTAGCCATCATCAAAATCTTCGTTTTTACTTATGGATTCAAAATCTATTATTTAATCTTTATCTCCTTACCTTTATTAATCTAGACTCTGAAATAAAGATATGAAACATACCATAGTCATATTGTCACTGCTGTTCACTACTACTTTGGCGAAAGCTCAGGATCCGCATTTTTCTCAGTTTTTTGCTTCCCCTCTTACACTTAATCCGGCTCTTACAGGGAAGTTCGATGGCACATTAAGAGTAGGAGGTAATTATAGAAATCAGTGGCCAGCTTTTAATAATGTATATACTACTTACACGGCGAGTGTGGATTTTGCCATTATGAAAGATAATTTACCTGATTACGATACCTGGGGTATCGGGATAATGGCGTTGAATGATGAGGCAGGTGGGGGAGTTTTAAAAAACACCTATCTCGGGTTATCTACTTCTTATCATAAATCACTGGATGAAGATGGATTTCAACAATTGGGAATTGGTTTTCAAGGTACTTATGGCCAGAAGCGACTGGATACCCGGGCCTTAAAGTTTGAGGATATGCTTACACCCTTTGGTTTTACCGGAATCACTTCAGATATCTTTCAAACAGAAAATTTAAATTTGAATTACCTGGATGTAAATGCAGGAATTATCTATACTTCTTCTACAAACGAGGATAATAATTTTTACATAGGAGCGAGCATGTATCATATCAATCGCCCTAAGGAAAGCTTTAAAGGCGGCAGCTGGAATGTATCGCCCCGAACCACTTTAAATGCTGGTGGATATTTTCCCGTTTCTGATGTTCTGACATTGCACGCTAGTGGCATTCATCAAATTCAAAACAGAGCAAGTGAAACGGTGATTGGAGGAGCGCTTTCGGCTGCAATTGATCCGGAGAGTGAAAGTCCTTCAAATGTTTATTTTGGTTCCTGGTATCGATTTAAAGATGCACTTATTCCCTACATCGGATTAGAGTTTGGTGGAATGAGAATTGGTGCCTCGTACGATATAAACATTTCCAGTTTAAAAACTGGTTCACAAAGCAGAGGCGGTATGGAAATTTCACTAATCTATATTAAACGTCCGGCTGGTCATAAAGGGCTTCCATGTCCAAAATTTTAGGGACAATTACATGCTTTGGTCAATTTTTCCAATCTTGTTTCCATCTTTTTTACTGAAAATAATATCCGTCTCTTCTTCTGTCTGTTCGCGAATTGGTCGGTTAAATGCTTTAAAAATTAAGCGGAAATTGTTGTCGTACGTGGCATAATTATAAACCCAGTTTCCAAATACGGCAAACTTATTTTTCACTCCTAATAATAGGAATAGATGTAAGCCCATCCAGATTATCCACGCAAGAAAACCTCCAAAGTGCATTTTAGGTTTTGGAATATCCACAACCGCAAGGTTTCTACCTACTGTTGCCATAGAACCTTTATCATGGTATTCAAATTGAGTCAGGTCTGTTTTGTTCTTTGCGAGTTTTATTAAATTCTTTGCAAGCACTTTTGCCTGAGCAATGGGCACCGAAGCTACCTGGGGATGCCCATGAGGATATTTTTCTGTTTCCATATAAGCCATATCCCCAATTGCATAAATATTGTCGAATCCTAAAACCATATTATACTGATCTACTTTTATCCGGTTTCCTTTTACAATGAGTTCCTTATCCATTCCCTGAGGAATATTTCCAATGACACCAGCAGCCCAAACAACTAATGAACTGTTAATGGACTGTCCTGTAGTTGTTGTGACCGTTTTACCATCAAAATCTTTCACGATTGTATTTGTCAATACTTCAACTCCCAGCTTATTTAAATATTTTAATGCTTGTTCACTGGACTTATCACTCATAGGACCTAAAACCTGAGGGCCGCCTTCCAGTAAATAAATGCGCATATTGTTTTTAAAATCTATTTCGGGATAATCTTTTGGAAGTACAAAGCGGCGCATATCTGCGATGGCACCACTCATTTCTACCCCTGTTGGTCCACCTCCAACAATTACAACCGTTAGTAAACTCTCCAGTGTTTCTTTGTTCTTCATAAAAATGGCATCCTCAATATTCTGCAATAAGCGATATTTAATTCTTAGAGCTTCTACTGTGGATTTCATTGGATAGCTATTTCGAATCAGATTTTTGTTTCCGAAGAAATTTGTTTCTGCCCCTGTAGCAATGACTAAAATGTCATAATAGAAAGTATCTACATCCGCAATCACCCGGTTATTGACATGATCAATCGTTTCTACATTGGCCATGCGGATATGCACATTTTCAAATTTTTGAAATGCTTTCCTTAACGGGAAAGATATATTACTGGCATCCAGGCCCGAAGTTGCTACCTGGTAAAATAATGGTTGGAATTGATGAAAATTAAAACGATCTATAAGTGTGATATCGAATTCTTTTTTTGCCCCTAATTCCTGGGTTAATTTAAGGCCGCCAAAACCTGCGCCAATGATTACTACTTTAGTCGTAGTCATAGTTGATGTTTTAAATAGTCATAAAATTAAACAAGAACTTTTGGAACCATGACTTAAAAAGAAATAATGTATCCTAAAAGTTTTATTTAAAGAAAAAGCCGGATTGTATGACCCGGATTTTCTGCATGCAATGCAATTACAAGAATCTTACCTAAATATCAGGAAAGACTTGTACTATAAAAATTACAAGATACTTCTAAAGTAATAAAAGGAATTTGGGACATAAAGAAAGAAGACTTTTTATTTCAATTCTGTTAATCAAAAATAGCCCTTCAACCGGGCTATTTACTTTAAATATTTATATTGGAATTCTACAGGTGCCTAGTATAATAAGCGAACCTTAATCGTTTCTTTTACATTTTTTAATAATAAAAGGGCTTCTTTACTGAGTTTCTTTTCAATGTCTAAAACTACGTAACCGATATTTTCATTTGTTTTTAAATACTGACCGACGATATTGATTCTGTTTTTGGATAAAAGGGTATTTATTTCTGATAAAACCCCGGGCACATTATTGTGGATATGTAAAATCCGGTGAGTGTTTTCTTGCAATGGAAGACTCAAAGAGGGTACTGTGTGAGAGCCGGTAGTAATCCCTTTTTCCAGATAATTAAACAATTTCATACTCACATCTTCTCCAATATTACGCTGAGCTTCTTCCGTAGATCCACCTACATGCGGAGTGAGAATCACATTACTTAAACCCTGCAAAACAGATTCAAAAACATCCCCGTTTTTTTCCGGTTCTTCCGGAAATACATCTACTGCAGCACCTGCTAATTCTTTGTTTTCAAGAGCATTTTTTAAAGCGGGAAGATCAACGACTTCTCCCCTGGCATAGTTTATAAGAATAGCCGTTTTTTTACAATGCTTTAGTGTGCTTGCATTAATAATATTTCTGGTAGTAGGTAAATCAGGTACATGAAGTGTAATGACATCTGCTGCTTTTAGCAATTCCTTCATGCTTTTTTTATCCTGTGCATTACCGAGAGGCATTTTAGTTTCTGCATCATAAAAAACGACTTTCATACCTAATGCTTCTGCGAGAACACTTACCTGGGAGCCAATATTTCCATAGCCTATTATACCCAGGGTTTTACCTCTGAGTTCATGACTTCCCTGGGAATCCTTCAACCAAATTCCTGCATGAGCTGCTTTATTTTTATCGGGTATTTTTCTGATAAGCATGATAGCAGAAGCGATCACTAATTCCGCCACGGATCGGGTGTTGGAATAGGGAGCATTAAACACGGCAATTCCCTTTTTGGTTGATTGAGTTAAATTTACCTGGTTTGTGCCAATACAGAAACATCCGATTGCCTGAAGTTTTTTAGCACTATCTAAAACGTTACTATTTATTTGGGATTTAGATCTGATGCCAAGAATATGAACATTTTTGATTTGTTGGATGAGCTCACTTTCGCTGAGAGCTCCGGGTATTTGTTTGATAGATGTGTATCCCGCTTGTTCAAATTTCTCAAGTGCACTTTTGCTAATGTTTTCTAAAAATAGAATATTTATTTTTTCCTTAGGAAAACTAGTGGGTTTTTTCTCTGCCATATAAAAATAGTGATGTAATATTGCAAATATAGTCTGTAAATCCTTGAACAAGTTTTTAATGAAGTTTTATTCATTCATATTTTCCGTTTTTTTTCTTTCATTTTTCATTCTCGGTTGTGGTTCTTCTGCTAATAAAGTGAATCCTGCTCTTATAGATTCAACGGTGGTTATTGCACCACCTTTGGGCAATATATCCCCGGAAGATTTTACTCGCTTTCATGAAGGAGTCAAAGATTACTATGAACAAAAACTGGTAAAGAGAGGCTTTAACGGAGGGATCATTGTAGCAAAAGGCGGCCGCATTATCTTTGAAGATTATCATGGATACGCAAACTTTGCAACAAAGGATACACTCACAAGACACAGCGCATTTCATCTTGCTTCTGTATCCAAGACCTTTACTGCAATGGCGATTTTGAAACTGGCTGAAATGAATAAATTATCACTGAACGATAGTTTGCAGAAATTTTTTCCGGCCTTTCCCTATAAAGGAATTACGGTGCAGGAATTGCTCAATCATAGAAGCGGGCTCCCAAATTATACTCACTTTATGGAAAACCTTGGGTGGAATAGAAAACAATATAGTTCCAATGAAGATGTGTTAGATTATCTCATTAAATATACACCACCTGGCACCGGGCGACCAAATACCCATTTTAACTACTGCAACACAAATTATGTATTACTGGCTATGATTATCGAAAAGGCCTCAAACATGACCTATGCAGATTTTCTTCAGGAAGTATTTTTTACTCCGTTGAAAATGAATGATACATATGTTTTTTCTATGGTAAAAGATAGTGCCTCAGCCATGCCAAGTTATGATGCGAGAGGGAGGATAGAACCATATACTTTCCTGGATTTAAATTATGGGGATAAAAATATTTATAGCACTCCTTCGGATTTACTAAAATGGGATCAGGCATTGTACACAAATAAATTGTTTTCCCCGGCTACATTTGACGAAGCTTTCACTCCTTATAGCAATGAAAAACCAGGTGTTAAAAATTATGGTTTAGGTTGGAGAATGAATGTATATCCGGATGGTAAAAAAGTCGTTTATCATAATGGCTGGTGGCATGGTAATAATACCGTTTTTATTCGGATGATACAGGATTCGGTTACAATCATTGTATTAGGCAATAAATACAATCCATTAATTTATAAATCGAAAGATATTGCGGATGTATTTGACTCCGGATTGAAAATTGAGGATGAGTAGGATCCGATATTTTTTTTAAAAATGTAAATAGTTTTGGATTCTTAACTATCTGAGTTAAGTAATTTAATTACAATATAGTGAATTGTTTTTGGCTTAATAAGTGTTATATAGATAATAAAAGTTCAAAAAATTAAAATGAGTACGTAATGAAACGTTATCTATTAATCATTGTTTTATTCTTGTCAAGTTCAATTGTGTTTAGTGCCACAGTTACACCTTTGGGTTTCTGTGGAGATTCCTCCTATTTCGAAATTTATGGTATGGAATATAATTCCATTTATGAAGTTAAAGCCGAAGGGACAAATAACGCTTTAACTACCTGGGTAACTCCCCAGAATGATACAACGATTAAATTTGCTGTTGCCATAGCACCTAATACTAATATCGAAATTAGATTTCGATATAATGCAGCTAATACTACCTGGTTAGGATGGTATTCCGGCTGGAAATCCTCCGATAATCAGTACTCAAGTTGTAGTGCCCTCCTGGTAGGAATTTCTAATTTTAAAGTAAGAAAATCAGGGTCAAATGTATTCATTGAATTTGATGCCGGAGATGAAAGTGTGGCAAGGCATTATAATATTTGGGCTAGCACCGATGGTGAAAACTGGGAAATAATTAAAGTACTTCCACCAAATTCCAGCGCTCATTATTCTCTAAGTGTTCCACTTATTGCAACGGTAGCATTTTTACCTTTCTTTATCCTGTTTTGTAAAAAAAGAAAACATTTTTTTATTCTACTTGTCATGATGCTTATCTTTCTTGGTTGTAAAAAAGTTGTGGAAGAAAGCAAGGAGGAATATAAATTCTTTCAAGTAGAAATGATTACAACTCAGGGTGATTCCATTTTTTCTAAGATTAAAAGAGTATAAACTTTTTTTAAAGAATTGAAAAGGGTTCATGCAAATTTTGGTTGATGAATATCCCCGGATCAGCATTGATTACAATCCACTTTATTATTCAATAGAAAAATTTCTACATTAAAAAATAGATAGAATACAAATATCTATGCACAAAACTAAAATGTGAAAACGTCTGTTCAGTAAATATAAATCATTCTGAAACTTATAATATTGGGGAAATCTTCTCGCAGAAAGTTGCAGATGTACTGCAGGTTGATTTTTGCAAATGGATTATACGCCAGGTAATGCTTCCGCCATTAATATCTCAGTTTGTGGATGGGTATGAAAGTGCCGGGACAAGGGCTGCATTTGTTTCACAACAACTTGCTGTTACTTATGCAGTAAATAATAACTGGAATCTCACCAGGTGGTTTTCCAATACTTCAAGTGCTCCTACGGTTATTGATAATTTTCTCAATAGTACTTCTGTAATACAGGACCCGGCGAAACTAACTATGAGTTATATCATGATACAAAAATATATCGCCCTATCGTATTCTCCTGAATTATGGGTCGATTTAAGACGGATGAATTTTGGTGCTGATGCTACAGGCAATTATAGTGAAGCAGCCGGAGTGTATACGAATTGGAAGCGTCCGTCACACGTATACGCAGAGGCATATCCGAATCCCACGGATTGGCCCAGACGCTTTACCGTTCCTAGTTATGAGATCAATTATAATATAGTGGAAGTGTTGAAAGCAAATTCAAATGCTGCAAATCCAACCTACTTGTCTGAACCTGTTTGGTGGGATAAGCGCTAGGATAACAATTTTAATTTAAAAGAATTTATAAAAGAACTGCATCAAATACATGCAGTTCTTTTATTTTATACAGCATAGGTTCAAAATTATTTTCAACGATTTCTTGAACTGGACAATAAGTTATATTCTAAAGACCTATCTCTCAACCATAAAAACGGTATGCGGTTTTTACTAATTTTTTCCTGCAAGTATTACTGGTTTTGATTTTTTAGTGTATATTTGGGTTAACAATTCATTAACATGGTTAAGTCAGAGCGTCAGGCTTACATAGTACACCAGGTAAATTTGCATAATAAGGTTTTATTGACAGATTTAAGTATGCAAATTAATGTGTCCAATGATACTATCCGCAGAGATTTGCAGGAATTAGCCGATGTAGGAAAGGTCATTAAGGTACATGGGGGTGCTCTCTCACCTTCGTTTCATAATGGGCACCATGCTAATAAAGAAATCTATGCCTATACCCAAAAGAAAATTATCGCAAAAAAAGCAGCTTCCCTTATAAAAAATGGAATGTTTGTCATGTCGGGTGGAGGAACAACAGTTATTGAAATGGCCCGGGCACTTCCACCGGATTTGCATGCTACCTTTATTTCAGGGAGCATACCTGCTTTATTTGAATATAGCAGTCACCCAAATATCGAAGTAATAGCAATTGGGGATAAAGTTTCCAAAATTTCCAAAATTACGGTTGGCTCGGAAGCGATTTCAAAAATCCGTCAATTGCAGGTGAATCTATGTTTTTTAGGGGTAAATGCCATTAATCTGGAAACCGGGGTTTCTGATAATGACTGGGATATCGTTCAGATTAAGAAAGCAATGATTGAATCTGCTGAAAACCTGGTTTGTTTGACTATTTCTGAAAAGATCAATTCACGGCAACCAATTCAGATTTGCGATATAAAGAAGATCAATACATTAATCACAGAGTTATCCCCTGATGATGAAATGTTACAGCCCTATGTGAAAGCCGGAATTACAGTTATTTAATAAGACCTCATCCAATACCTGTCGGAATCATTTGTCTCCTGTTTAAACAAACTCTTAGGATAGTATCTACTATTGAAAGAATGATATTCATTAGAAAAGGAATTTTAATGAATGCGGCAATTGTTTATTCATACTCAATCGTAGGGTTTCTTTTATTTATCATTTCAAAACTTTTATTATGACAGCAATTAAACGTTTTATTCCTTTAATGGTTCTGCTGTTTTTTTATGCGACTGGTTTCGCACAGGATAGAACCATTGCCGGGATTGTCTTATCAACAGATGATATTCCCATAGAAGGGGCTTCTGTTGTGATAAGAGGAGAAAGTGCCGGAACACAAACGGCAAAAGACGGGAGATTCAGCATTAAAGCTGCAAATGGGCAGGTGCTGGAATTTTCGTCTGTTGGTTATGAAAACCAACAAATTACAATCAGGGAATCTAATTTTCTCACCGTTCGGCTTACTCCAACAAGTCAGTCTATGCAGGATGTAGTGGTAGTAGGATATGGAACACAGCGAAGAGGTGATGTAACTGGTGCAGTATCTACTGTAGATGTAAGAAAATCACTTCAAAACAGACCAATAGCTGATGTAGGCCGGGGCTTGCAGGGGGCTGTTTCCGGGTTGAGCGTGGTGATTCCCAGTGGTGAAGTGGGCTCCGATCCTATTCTGAAAATAAGAGGGCAGATGACTTCATTCAGAGGAACAAGTACTCCCTTGATACTGCTGGATAACGTAGAAATTCCCAGCATTCAAATTGTAAATCCAAATGATATTGCCTCTATTACCATTTTAAAAGATGCTGCCTCAGCTTCCATATACGGAGCAAAAGCCTCAAACGGAGTAATTTTGATTACATCAAAAAAAGGTTCCGGAAGCGCAAAACCTCAGGTATCTTATTCCGATAATTTTTCCTGGCAAAATGTATGGAAACCATTAAAAATGGGAGAGGTAAATGCTTTAAAATATACGGTGGATGCCACAGAGCGAATCGGCATAACCACCCCGGCAGGTGCATTCTATTATGTGGATAGAGCAAGTTATGAGCGTGCTGTAGAATGGCAGAATACTTATGGTGGAAAATTAGGTCCGAACGATCCAACAGTTTTTGGCAGGGACT
>JBDSBN010000195.1:0-3641 GCA_039921585.1 Ginsengibacter sp.
TATTGGAATTTGTTGATTGAATTGCGATGACTCACAATCATATCAAACCCTTTCGTCAATTCATTTTCAAGATTTTCGATCGGCATATCACCCCCAAAAGTATTTGGCAAACCATCTACTCTTGCCTTTAATTTTCCTGTTTTAGCTCTCTCGTAATAATCTGCTTCCAAACTCAATAACCCGTTCCACAATTTCAATTCTACACCATAATCCAGAATGGTTGATTTTACCCAGGTAAATTTGGAGTTGATAACTCCCGGAGCAACTAATCCACCTACGAAAGATCCGTTTTCAAATTCCGCTCCCTGATTTGTGCTGGGAGAAAATCCAAGCACGTGCTGGAAAGGAGCTCCAACGTTTTCTCCAATCGAGCCATAGGAGGCCCTTAATTTCATATCATCTACAAAAGGCAATGCATTTTTGAAAAATCCTTCCTCAGATATTCTCCAACCTGCAGAAGCAGTTGGGAAGAATGCCCATCTTTTCCCTGGAGCATATCTATATGAACCATCATACCGGAAGGAATAACTGGCCATATATTTACCCTGGTAATCGTAGTTTAACCGTCCAATGTAAGAAACTGTTGCTTCTTCCTCTTCTCTTCCCTGGTTTATTTGAGTGCCTGAAGCATAATCAACGATATCTGTTGTGAAAAACTCGTAGTCACGCTTTAAATAGGAATATTTTTTATTGTACCTGTTTTGCTCTGCAACAGTTGTTACATCAAAATTATGTCCATTACCAAAAGATCTTTTAAAAGATAATTGTCCCTGAAAAACCATTCTGTTTGCATCATCAATGGCATTGGAAATCCGGGGAGGATTAATTACCTGAGATGTCAGGTCCTGATTATATACTTTATAATTTTTCCAGACACTTTTATGGAAATAATTATAACTATCATACGCAGCCGTACCTCTTGCTTCCAATCCTTTTAAGAAAGGAGCCTGATAGGTTAAAACTGCAGAAGAACGGAAATTCTTGTCTTCATTTCTGGTATATCCTGCATATTTCTTTTGAGACATTAATACAGGATTCTGTTGAATATAAATATTGGCCGGATATTCCGGATTGTCATTAATATAAGGTCTCTCATTTGGATGACTCACAACAGAACCTTTATATATCCAGATAAATCCATCTCCACCTGGATACTCTCTTTCGCTATGGCGACCGGATAGCATAATATCTGCGGTTAAATCATTTGTCAATTTCAAGGATAGATTACTCCGGAAATTATATCTCTCATAATTGATATCATTACTCTTAAAAAGTCCGCCTTCATTAAAATGACCTAAGCTCACAAAGTATTTCACATTATCACTCCCACCTCTAACTGAAAAGTCGTGCTGTTGCTGAAGCGCATTCTTTTTAAATGTTTCTGCATACCAGTTGGTGCTCTCATAGCCCGGGCCACCTGCTTTCCATTTATCCAGTTCTTCTTTGGCAATGGAATGCGTTCCATTACGGAAGAAAATGGCATTATCATACATCTCAAGATATTGAGCTGCTGTAGCCATTTTCGGAATATTCGTCGGTTGCTGAACCCCCAATACTCCTGAATAATTAAACACAGGTTTTCCGGCAACACCTTTTTTTGTTGTAACAAGGATGACACCATTCGCTGCATTTAATCCATAAATTGCTGCAGAGGCATCCTTCAATACAGTGATGCTTTCAATATCATTTGGATTCAACTGGTTGAATTCGATCCGTCCATCTCTTACAATTCCATCTATCACATATAATGGATCACCAAATCCACGTATGTTGATGGAAGAACTGAAACTTCCCGGCTCACCGTTCTGGTGCCTGATCTGTAAACCAGGTATTTTACCTTGTAAATTTTGTGATAAACTCGCACTGGTAGTCGTCACAATATCTTTTGCCTGAATAGTAGAAATAGCCCCTGTTACATTCTCTCTTTTTTGAGTACCGTATCCAACAACCACTACTTCGTTTCCAAGAGTAGCTTCTATTTCCAAAATCACATTCAGATTTGTTGAAGCGCCCAGAGTTATTGATCTCTTCTGATAACCTACAATGGAAAACTCTAGGACTTCTCCCTGATTTGCATCAATGGAAAAATGACATGAAGCATTTGTGCTGGTACCGCGGGTGGTTCCTTTGATTAAAACAGAAACACCTTCTAATGGATGTCCGGCCTGATCTTTTACTATTCCGGAAATTGGAATAGCCAAATTTGCTTCGATAATCTGACTCGTCACCACTCCTACATTTGCTGTCTTTTTTTCTTTCACCACGATCATTCTGTCCAGAATAGTATAGGCTAATGGCTGGTTTCTAAAACAAAGATCTAATGCCTCTTCTAAAGAGACATTTCTGACGTGGATACTAATATCCTTCGTTTGTTTTAGAACTTTTTCTTTATAAAAGAAATTATAACCACTTTGTTTTTCAATTTCTTTAAAGATCGACTTTAAGGTTGCATCATTTTTGGATAATGTAACCGTTTGCGAATATCCGGTGGCACCCACCTCCAGACAGGTTGCAAAAATGAAAAATAGGATAAACTTCATAATTAAAAAAGGTTTAATCAGACCCTTCCTGTTGGTTCGGGGCGGGGTATCCGAATGTGTTAAAATCATAACTTTGTATAGTTTAGGTTTAATTAAAAAAGAACATTTCTACAAGTTTTTGATGCCTATAAGGCATGATTGAACCTGGATTTAGGCCAGTTGTGTTTGCCCACAGCTGGCTTTATTTTTAAGTATTTACTTTCAGTTTTTTAGCCAACTTTAATGACTAAGGTTTTACAATTAAATTTCTTCCGACACGTTGTATTTTCACATCGTTTAATTCAAGTGCTTTAATCAAATTGGATAAGGGTACGTCTCTCCCAACCTTTCCGGAGAATCCATCGGGATGTGTCGTTCCTTCAAAAACCACCTCTACATTATACCACCTGGAAACCTGACGCATCAGTGTTTTTAAATCTGTATTATTAAATAGAAAATATCCATTTTTCCAGGCTACTACCTGTTCAAGATTTACATTCTGCTTTACCTGAATTCCTGACTCATCCTGCAGGGCCTGCTGTCCGGGAAGCAATATCCTATTGACTTTCCCGCTATTAACCCGAAGAGATCCTTCCAGCAGGGTTGTTTTAATATCCGGCTCATTATTGTAAGCATTAATGTTGAAATGAGTTCCGAGGACTTCTATTTCTCCGGGAGATCCGTTTCCGTTCAGAATAGCTACTTTAAATTTTTGTTCATTGCTTTTGGCCACTTCAAAATACACCTCACCGGATACTTCTACTTTTCTTTCTTTGCCTATAAATGAAGAAGGAAAACGAATAGAAGAAGCAGCATTTAGCCATACTCTTGTTCCATCCGATAAGGTTAATTGGTATTGATTCGAATTGGCTGTGGATATAGTATTGTAAACTGGCTCAATGCTGATGTTTTCGCTGCCACCCAACATGTATGAAATCTGATTGCCGGTTTTCACAATATTTGAATTTCCTTGCGTAGCCAGCGAACCATTATTCACACTGTCCAGAATAATGGTAGATCCATCGTCGAGAGTTAAAATGGCATTGTTGACTCCGGGAGATATGTCCTCTATCTGTACAGCTCGCTTTGTATCTGCTATTAATGTTGGCTGATCGGAGTTTT
>JBDSBN010000196.1:0-24111 GCA_039921585.1 Ginsengibacter sp.
TGGAGGCGATTTGGGTAGCCGCAGAAATGAGAGCCGGAGCTACTTACGCGCATTCTGTGATGGCTATGGAAGAAATGATGGAGAATGACTCACATGAAAAGTGACTTGTTCAGTAGCTTTTGGCGTTACATGGTGAGCGTTCATTTTTTTATTTAAGAGGAATATTTAATACATCTATATGGAAGGGAGTTGGATTGCATTGCAGGAATCATTGGGTCAAACGGATATTTATTTGATTGATCAATTGATGAAAGGAAGATATCATCCTGCTGATAAGATTTTAGAAGCAGGTTGTGGTGGCGGAAGAAATATGGATTGGTTTATAAAAAACGGTTTCACAATTTATGGGATCGATACCAGCGAAGCAGCAATCCTGCATTTAAAAAATAAATACCCGGAACTACCTGTAGAAACTTTTCAAATTGCTGCTGTTGAGGAACTTCCATTTGCCGATGGCTTTTTTGATCACGTGATCAGTAGTGCTGTTTTGCATTTTGCTAAAAGTGAAATTCATTTTAAAGAAATGTTCAAGGAGATGGTGCGGGTGTTGAAACCCGGCGGCTCATTATTTATTCGCATGACATCAGATATCGGAATTGAAGACAAAGTTCAATTGATCCGCGACGGCAATTATCAGATTCCGGATGGGTCAATGCGTTTTTTATTAAAAAGGGAAATGATTGATGAACTTTTACAACTCAATTCCTTGACCTTTCTGGAGCCATTTAAAACAGTAAATGTGAATGATCTAAGGTGCATGAGTACGCTGGTATTGGTCAAAAATCCGGAATAGCTATTTCAGATAGGACTGAAATTTCAGTGATGCCTCGGCGTAATAAAGCCTTTTTAGAAGATTGTCCAAAATTTAATCATAGTTGACTTCCATCAGGAAGCGTCATTGAGTTTTTCTAAATCGAAAACCTAAACGAATACTTTAGAATTGAATAATTGGTTTTTGCAAAGAGATTGCTTCAGGTGTACAATACCAATGAATCACTTCCGCAATTTCTTCCGGTTTTTGCCAGGTGGTAAAATCTGCATCGGGCATGGATTTTCTGTTTTCAGGTGTGTCAATCGTTGATGGTACAACCACACTCACCACTACATTTTTTCCTTTTGCCTCTGCGTTCATTATTTCAGCCAGGCGAAATAACAAAGATTTTGATAACGAATATGCCACGAGACCCTTTGCTGTACTTGCATTCATGCCTGCCTGTGATCCGATAAAGAATAAGTGCCCGGAATTTTGTTTCAACATTTGTAAAAACACAGGACGGGCAAGATTGTAGGCCGTTTCAAAATTAAGACGGTATTGAGATTGTAAATCGGAAGTAGTGGTTTTTTCAATACCATTCATACTGAATCCACCTGCAGTTAACACAGCAACATCTATTTGTTTGTATTTATTTATCACATCATGTACAAATAATTCTGATTTTTCTGCATTAAAAAGATCCAGTTGAATTTCTTCTAAATTCTTTTCGGGTTGTGCTGATCCTGCACGATGTACCGTGCCAATGACCTGATAACCCTTCTTCAAAAATGTTTCTGCAACGGCCTTTCCAAGATTCCCATTTGCTCCTGATACAATCGCTGTTTTATTTTTATTCATTACATGAAAGTTTATATAAAATTATCACTAATAATGTGCCTGAATGAATTCATCAGGTTAGATGATAAAGAATGATGCAATGTGGCAGAAAATTTGAGCGGCTAATTGACATGGAGTTTATTATGAACGCAACAATTAAAAGAGTGTATGAGAAACCCGAAAAAGAGGATGGCTTTCGGATTCTTGTAGATCGATTATGGCCGCGGGGCTTAACTAAAGAAAAAGCGGCATTGGATCTTTGGTTAAAGGAAATAGCGCCCACAACAGATCTTCGAAAATGGTTTCATCACGATCCGGAAAAATGGGATGAATTTCAAAAAAGATATTTGAAAGAACTAAAACAAAATAAAGAGGCACTTACAATCCTGAAAAATAAAATGAGGGAAGGGAAGGTCACCATTTTATATGCTGCAAAAGATGAGAACCACAATGAGGCAAAAGTTCTAAGAGATTATGTAAATAAGTAGCAGTAGGTCTTACCAATGCATTTTTATCTAAGAGTAATGTTTATTTTAATTTTTTGAAGGGATCAATTGGTATAGTCTGTGCTGGGAATGATTAATGAAAAATAAGAAGACAGTCTGGACAATTGGCCATTCTACAAGAACATTCGAAGAGTTTTTAGGCATGTTGAATTCTTTCAACATTAAAGAAGTAGTGGATGTTCGAAGTTATCCCGGATCAAGAAAGTTTCCTCAATATAATAAGGAAGTATTGGAAGTTCGTTTACCGGAAAACAATATTGCATACACGCATTTGAGAGAATTAGGAGGTAGAAGAAAAGTGCACACGGATTCTAAGAATACCACATGGCGGGTTGAAGCCTTCAGAGGATATGCCGATTATATGGAAACGAAAGAATTTAAAGAGGCCATTATATTGCTGGAAAAAATAGCCTTGAAAAAAAGAGTGGCCTATATGTGTTCCGAAGCTGTTTGGTGGAGATGTCACCGCTCCATGATTTCTGATTACCTCAAAGTTCATGGCTGGAAAGTCATGCATATTATGGGCGATGGTAAGGAGGATGAGCATCCTTATACCGGACCGGCGCATTTGGATAAAGGAGAATTGAGTTATGAAGATGATGGAAGTAAACCACTTCGGAAAAAATGAGTTTTCAATCTTTTTTTCAATCAATCCCAGGTAAGCCTATATTCCTTTAACGAGACTTAAAACATTTCCATATTTAAAAAAGGAACCTGATTTTTTTTGTATAAATTGAGGAGGTTATATTATTATCCGACAGTTTTTTATTCTGGTAATATAATGAAATGCATTATCCTTTAAAATCTTCTTGCTACTGATACTATCTGAGAAAATTAAGATTGCTTCTAAGTAATTCCTTATCCATTCGTCAAAACCAAGAATTCAGTAATCAATTGTAATATAGTTATGCAAGAAAGAATAAATATCAAGGAAGTCGAACCCGAAATCATTATTGATTGTTGGAACAGGAGTGTCATATCTATTAATCAGATTTTCGAAAGCTAATAAGAATTACAAATTAAAAAGTGTGATGACCTCTGAGGTTATATGAATTAGGAGCTATGTGTGTATTTTTCCGGGTAAACTGTCGTTTTGTTTAGAATGGTAATAAGAATAAAAAAATGTATTGGAAGAAATCATCGTGAATTAACGTTTATTAAGCTTTTCAAACTCAAAAGCAGTCCTCTCACCTTTTTATTTGACCTTTTTATGACCTAAATTTGCAGCGAAAATGGATTATTTAACATTTGATAACATATGAAGAAGTTTCTACTAATCAGCTCCGTTGTTTTGACGACTACTTTTCTATTTCCAGCCAGCTTATTTTCCCAGACAGAATCCGGGTTGGCTCATCCTGATGGAAGTGGTTTAGGAGAGTTATTATTAATCATATTGCTTATTGCGGTAACGTTTCTAGCGGCAGTTTTACTTTATATCAGAACGGCTTCATTGAGAAAATTTATTAAAATAAGAAATGAGGAGAATAAAGATTTTAATCCGAAAAGAATTGTCAGGAATTGGGATGGGGAACAAGTAGAAAAGTATTTAAACTATATTAAAATGAAGCGTACCAAAGGTCAAAATAAGGGTAATATTGATACCTCTTTAAAAGCTCTCCTGTTTACAATTATTACCTCTGTAATAAGCAGTGATCTGTTTGCTCAGGGGAGAGATGCTGATCGTTCTGTGTTTTCAGAAGGAGGAATTATTATTACTCTTGTATTGATATTTTTACCTCTTTTAGTCATTATCAGCCTGATGATTATTAAGGTAAACAGAATGTCAAAAAAAGTTAAAGCAAAAAGAAACCTGGAGGATGCAGTAAAATTAAGTGCTTATTTGGAAAGTCTTCCGGAAGAGGAAATTACCGAAGCATTATTGCAAAGAAAAGAATCATTGGAATATCAGTTGTCCTCTGATGAACTTTCAGGTAATTTGCCCCCGGACGATAGCAGAGGGATTTTAAAAAATGTTAACGAGCGGGCAAATATTCGATTTATCGAAGAAAAAAGAAAAGCACTTGATAGACCGCATGTAGAACCGGCACTTTCTAAAATGGTGATTTGGTATCTTGTTTCTGCCACTGTCTGGCTAATATTCGGAACAACCGTCGGAGAGTACCTCGGAATTAAGTTCGTAGCTCCCGATGCTGATCATGTAAGCTGGCTGAGTTTCGGTCGTTTGCGGCCAGTTCATACGAATGCCGTTTTTTGGGGTTGGTCATCTTTAGCTATGATGGGATTGGGGTATTATGTAGTGCCGCGCGTTGGAAATAATAAAATACACAGTCTTAAATTAGGTTGGTGGTCGCTATGGTTGATTAATGCCTGTGTTCTTTTTGGAAGCATCGCTTTAATGATGGGTATTAATAACAGCGGCGGAGAGTTTCGTGAGTACATCTGGCCTATCCAGTTATTATTTGGAATAGCAGTGATTTTAACTCTGATTAATTATATTAAAACGATTGCGAAAAGGAAAACAACAGAAATTTATGTTTCCAACTGGTATATTGTTGCTGCCTGTATGTTTGGACTTGTTATTACGGTTGTAGCCTATCTTCCATTTTGGCAGGAGGGGTTAGGAGAAACAATTACTCAGGGATACTATATGCATCAGGGAGTAGGGATGTGGTTTATGATGTTTGTTTTGGGGTTGGTTTATTATTTCTTGCCTCAGCAGGTAAACAGACCAATTTATTCTTATAGTCTAGGAATCCTGGCATTCTGGTCTCAGATTCTTTTTTATACAGTGATCGGAACCCACCATTTTATTTTTAGTTCTATTCCATGGTCATTACAAACAATAGCTATTGTTGGAAGTGTTGGGATGATTATTCCTGTTGTAGCAGGTACCACGAATTTTTTAATGACATTCAAAGGGTCGTGGCATAAACTTGCTGGTAGTTATACGCTTCCATTTATTTTGGTAGGTATTATATTTTACTTTACAGGATCCATGCAAGGAACGGCACAAGCTTTCCGAACAACCAATTTATATTGGCATTTCACAGACTTTACAGTGGCGCATTCTCACTTAACCATGTATGGAATTATTGCCTTTTTCCTTTGGGGCTTTATTTATGCAATTATTCCCCGCATGACCCGTCAGGAGCCTCCTCAGGTTACAGTTGGAATTCATTTTTGGCTGGCTCTTTTAGGGTTAATGTTTTACTCCGTACCATTAATGATTGGCGGAACGATTAAAGGAATTATGTGGATGGACGGATTGCCTTTTATAGATAGTGTTGTAAAAATGGCTCCTTATTGGTTATGGCGCGCAATAGGTGGTTCATTAATGTGGGCATCACACCTTGTTTTTGCCTATAACATGTATAAAATGATTCGTCCTAAAACAACTGTAAATATTAATGAAGAAGCAATGAGCCTTCTTGAAACGGATCCGGATGCGGAACTGATCCATATAAAATAATATTATTCGCATAAGATTTATCAAGGTATAAAATTAAAAAATGGAATATTTTAATAATCATAAGAAACTATTTTTAACGGCTTTAGGCTTGTTCCTGGTCCTGACTACTTTAGTAGCAATATTGCCGGCTTTTCATAATCAGGCAAATAATGCCCCTTTACCAGGTACTCTGCCGATGACTGAAATGGAAGCTAAAGGAAAGAGAATATATATTGGCGAAGGATGTGTTGGTTGTCATACACAACAAGTCAGAAACCTGGAGATGGATAAGCAGTTTGGTAGTCGCCCGAGTGTAGCTGCAGATTATGCCACAAGCACCAGAGTGGATTTCTGGAGAAATTCAGGAACTTTAATGGGAACCGAAAGAACCGGGCCGGATTTAATTAATATTGGAAACAGACAACCGAGTATAGATTGGCAATTACTTCATTTATATCAGCCAAGAGCAGTTGTAAAAGAATCCATCATGCCTGCTTACAAATGGTTGTTTGAATATAAAGAAGAACCAGGTCCGAATGATAAAGTGGTGAACGTTCCGGCGGAATACATGGACGGAAGGAAAGGGAAAATTGTCGCCAAACCGGAGGCATTGCAGTTAGTGGCTTATTTGCTCAGTTTAAAACAAATTCCTTTACCAGATGGAACTCCAGACCCGGAGTTTTTGTATAAGCGTGCTCAAAAAGCTGCTGGTGGAGAGGGCGGTGGAGGTGATGAATTGGACGGTGCCGTTTTGTATGCTGCTACCTGCCAGAGTTGTCACCAGGCTAATGGAGAAGGATTAATAGGTGCATTCCCTCCATTAAAAGGAAGTAAAGTAGTTTTGGATGAAGATCCTGAGATTTTAGTAGACATCATTATGAACGGATATACTGCCCGCAGAGATCAAGGATATCCGGCAATGCCACCGATTGGTACAACCAGCAATCTGACCCCGGAAGAAGTAACCGCGATTATAAATCACGAAAAAACCAGTTGGGGGAATAATGCTAAAAAAGTGACGGTTGAACAGATTAAGGAGTTGATGGATGCCGTGAAATTAAAATAATGGTGAAACGAATTTGATTCACTTTTAAAAATATAAGAATGAAAAAAATATTGATGACCCTTTCTTTAATGATGCTTGCTTTTGCTACCTGGGCATGTCCGGCTTGTGAAAAGCAGCAACCTAAATTTTTAAAGGGAATAGCACATGGAGGAGGTCCTTCCAGCAATTGGGATTATGTATACGTTGGACTAATTGCTGTTGCCGCTTTGCTAACATTTATTTATACGGTTAAATGGATCGCTAAACCCGGAGAAAGAAATAAAGATCATATTAAAAGAACAATATTTAATTTTAATTAATATGCCTGACAGAAGCTCAATTATTATTTTTTTAGATGACGAAACTCAACCAATCGGTTCATTTAAATCGCCTATCAATTTCGAACTAGATACCCGAAAGCTTGTTGACGGAGATCATCATTTACGTATTGTGAGCAAGGATCCAAATGGAAAAGAAGGCATCCGCATTGTGCCTTTTACGGTACGAAACGGTCCGGATATTTCAATTGAAGGTCTTGCAGAAAATCAGGTAGTCGATGGTGTTGTTCCAATGATGATAAATGCCTACGGCAAAGGAGATTCAAAAGTGTTTTTGATCGAGAGTGCGGAAGTTCCACGAAGCATCCCGGGTTGGGTATGGATCGGACATATTCTTATATTGGGTTGGGCGATATACTACTTAATCACTCAGTTTGTTCAACCTTGATAAATGGGGAAAACGATATTGAACAGTTTGACGATGTAAAAAACCTCGTAGATACATTTTATGGGAAAGTGAGAGAGGACGATTTAATAGGGCCCATCTTTAATGACAGAATTCAGGATAAATGGCCCGAACATCTTGAAAAAATGTACAAATTTTGGCAAACTGTTTTAATCGGACCGCATACTTATAATGGAAGTCCCTTTCCACCGCATGCTAAACTACCTGTAGAAAAAGTTCATTTCGACAGATGGATGAAATTATTCACTCAAACCATCGATGAATTATTCGTGGGCAAAATCGCCGATGATGCCAAATGGCGTGCAGGCAAGATGGCTGAAATGTTTCAGATTAAAATAAACCATTACAAAAATAGTGCTGGCGGCGGTTTAGTGTAAATCTCTTCTTGCCTGAAGTTAAATTCCGGATTTTAGCTTAATTACCTGAGCGAATATCTAATTCCAAATATTCACCCGGGAGCCCGTTATAATCTAAAAGCCCTTTAGAAATAAATTCAAATCTTTCTAATATTTTTCTGGAAGGAATATTGTATGGGTCTATGATCGCAAACACTTTTTTAATTTGCTTTTTAGTTTTGGCGAGTTCCATTAAGTAATGAGCTACTTTCCCGACTATGCCTTTTCCCCAGTATTCGGGTAATATTAAATAGCCGATTTCGGCTTCAGAACTTTCGTTTTCTTTTATCTCCATTTTTGCGACTCCTATAAAATTTCCAGTTTGATTATTCGTGATTTTAAAGTAGCCCAACTCCGGATCTAATGTGTTACTATATAGAATGTTTTTGAACTTTTCTTCTGCCTCTTTTGCCGTCATTGACCTGCCGGTTATATATTTCATCACTCTTTCATCTCTTACCAAAAGTAAATGCAAACGAGAATCTTTCTTCATTATTTTGGTTAGTTGAATATCATCAATTACATGCATTTTACTTGATTTGTTTTAAATTATGACAGTAAAAACTCTCAATCAATAGTTCTGAACATTACTTCTTTCAGAAATTTCTAATCAGGATATGAATCGAATAATGAGGAAGGAACATTTCTTCTCCTATGATTTTTTATAGAACGAATTTAAACATCTCAGCAGAATAAACATAGAAAAAGCTTGTTCGATAATCAATTTTTTCTGCACATGTGGTGCATTAGTATAGTGTCAGATAAGGAGATGAACTTTGTGAGAATACATGAAATACAAGCTCAAAAAAAAGTTGGAAAAAAAACTTTGAATGAAGTAAATTTATAAAATACAGTGTCATTTTTGTTAACCGTCAAGTTTATTTTTTGAAAAGAGAAAAATTTCATTTATAATAACCGAACAAAGTTTAAAGCTATTACCTATTACTAATGCCTGAATCCCACCTATATGTCAATAAACGTTGTTAGAAAAGAGAGTTCTTCAAAATTTCTCGGAATGGTGGTGAATAAAACAGTTTTTTTATCCACTCTTGCCATCATCATATTCAGCATTACATTTACCTTGATCTTCAGAGAGGAAGCTGATTACTATTTTGCGATAGCTCAAAGTAATGTTTCGGCTCATGGAGGCTGGATATATACATTATCCGTTAATTTGTTCATTGTCTTTTGCCTTTATATGGCCTTTAGTAAATACGGGGGTATTCGGATAGGCGGAGAAAATGCCCGACCTGAATTTAGTATTTGGGCGTGGTTCTCCATGCTTTTTAGTGCGGGAATTGGGAACGGATTGGTGTTGTTTAGTATTGCAGATCCAGTGAGAGATTTTTTAAATCCACCCCGACTTGCGGGTGCGGAACCTGCACGTATTGCGCAGGAAGCGATCAACTTTTCATTTCTTCACCACGGCGTTCATGGTTGGGCTATTTATTCTGTTGTTGGTCTTTCTTTGGCCTATTTTACGTACAACAGAAAAATGCCGCTCACACTTCGGTCTGTCTTTTATCCAATTTTAGGAAATAGAATTTATGGATGGATGGGAGATGTGATTGATATCATGGCTGTGATTACAACTCTTTTTGGTTTAGCTACTACAATCGGTTTTGGAGTTGGGCAAATCAACGCCGGACTAACTTCTGTATTCGGAGTTCCGGATACACTTTTTTACAAAGTGATTATTATTATAGCAGTTACTTTAGCTGCCACTCTATCCGCTTTTAGCGGATTAAACAAAGGAGTGAAAATATTAAGCGTGTTGAATGTGCGGGTGGCAATATCTATATTTTTATTGGTTCTAGTATTGGGTTCAACGACATTTATTTTGAAATCATACATTCAGAATATTGGAAGTTATCTCTCTCATTTTGTGGAAATGTCTACATGGACGGAATCGCTACGTCAAACAGAATGGCAAAAAATTAGAACTATTATGTATTGGGGGTGGTGGATTTCCTGGTCACCTTTTGTAGGGACATTTATCGCCCGTATTTCCCGGGGAAGAACGATTAAAGAATTTATTCTGTGCGTACTTATTTTACCTGCATTAGTTACTTTCCTTTGGTTTAGCGCATTTGGAGGTATCACTATGAGAGATATTCTTTTGGGCGATACAGCGATGATTGCAGCCGTTACAGATAATATCTCCACAGCTATCTATGTGTTTTTCGAAAAGTTCCCATTGGCCATTTTGCTGAAGGTTTTAGGACTAATATTAATTTGCAGCTTTATTATCACATCAGCAGATTCAGGAGCGTTGGTGGTAGACAGTATTACTTCTGGTGGAAAATTAAAAACCCCTCCTTTTCAGCGGGTTATTTGGGCTATTGCCACAGGTCTTATCGCTGCAGTTTTGATGTATGGTGGAGGATTGAATGCTCTGCAAACAGTAGTGACTATATCAGGTCTACCTTTTGCTATTTTACTGGTGATGATGGCGTATTCGCTTCTGTCGGGTATTAAAGAAGATTATGAAGAATCAACCCGTAAAAAAATGCTGACTGAAAAGGAAACATATCGAAAAAATATTCTTCAACTGCTGGAAAAAGAACGGATGGATAGAACAATCCGGTCGATTGAAGAAGAAAAAAACACCCCTAAAACTGATTAAAATTTTTTAGAAAATGCCAAAAAATATAGATGTTAATAGAGAACTCACTCTGATGGTAGCCCTGGATCTTACACAAATGGATGCAATTCTTTTGCGGTATGTAAGCTTTTTAGAAAAAGTCTGGAATATAAAAAGTCTTTATTTTACCCACAATATCAAGCAATCCAAATTGTATAATTTATACGAAGATTTCTTAAAAGAAGATATTAAACTGGAACAAGTGATCGAACAGGCATTGAAAAAATCTATTGATGAAAACTATACCGGAACGATACCACATACCTTATTAATAACCTCGGATAATTATACTGAAGGAATCTTGACACATCTGGCAAAAGAGTATAAAATTGATGTTGTAGTTACCGGAAATAAGGATGCAATGCAAGGTACAGGGGCGCTGTCTCAAAAACTGGTTAGAATGCTTCAATCCCATATCTTATTAGTGCCGGAAGAAACCAATCATGAAATAAAAAAAGTGCTCGTTCCAACAGATTTTAGCAACGATTCTGCCAGGTCCTTTCTGGCGGCTCGAAGTCTTGTAGAGCGGACAAAGGGGGAGATTGAGGCGCTGCATATCTACGATATTCCATCCTTCTTTTTCCCTTACATTGATACAGAAAAAGCGATTGATAAAACAAAAAAAGATCTTAAGAATCGGTTTGAAAACTTTAATAGAAAACATAAACTTCCAGAATATATCCGGTTTAAATATTTGGATAAAGAAGATTTATCCGTAGTGGAAACAATCGAACAGGAGGCTGAAAAAGGGAGTTTTGATATAGTGGTCATTTCTGCTCGGGGAGGTAATAACCTCACCTCGCTTTTTATTGGAAGTATCACAAATGATCTCCTCTCAAGAAACAGGAAAATGCCTTTATTGGTAGTAAAATAAACAATCAAGTACCATGGTAGAAAATGATAAAATGAGCTCTCGTATCGCTGTAAATGAAAAAACTTAATAGTTAGTTTTCGTTAGTCGGTTTGCGAAATTTAACTTTGGTGTTTTTAATTTCCATTTTTATTCTTTGATTGATATCCACTTTGGAATGAATAAATACGTAAATTTTTGTTCCATATTCCCGTGCATATTTATTTGTAATGGAATCTGCTAAAAATGAGTTTTCGAAATAGGGACGTGTTTTATTGAGCTCCTCATCCTGTTTTTTATAATCTTTTACTCTTATAAGATTGGAGTATGTCTTTTTTATATCAATCCAGTTAACATAATCTGCATTAAAAGAAACTGCCTGAATGGATTGATTCGTGTAAAAATTGATCGCTCCTGCTTGCCCATAATTATCGCAGAGTATAAGAGTATGGCTTTTGTCGGGAAGTTGTTTATAAAGGGAATCTACTTTATAAGCGAGTTCTTTCCAGCTCAACATGTCTGCATAATCCTGGGGGATATCATGATCTTTTCCATCTTCCCAACGAAGTGATCCTGTCTTTTTATAAATCTCTGAATGGGCTATGATATATTCCGGACTTTTATTCGGAAAAGCGAATTGATACATCGGGATAAAAATTAAAACAGGTATTAAAATCAGGACCGGCTGCAGGTATTTTTTCCAGCCTACTTTTAAAACATGCCCCAGAAAAACTGCTCCAAAAGAAATGTAGATAGGATACAATCCAATGGCATAATAATCCTTTGCTTTTAAATATATAAAGATGATCAGCGTGAAAATAAATGCCCAAAAAAATGGTCTGTGTTTTTTGAATGGTTCGTAAAATAGGAAGGAAACGATTCCGGCAAAAATGACGATCAGAGAGCCGAAAAAGAAACTCAGTTGGGATTTTAAAAATCCTCTCCGACTTACATTTATTAATTGGGTTTCTGCTAATTCTTTCAAATGATAAATGACAGGAAAATCATTCTGATATTGCCAGATTAGATTTGGCAATATCAAAAGCACAACGAGTAATATGGATATATAGAACTCTCTTTTTAAAAATATGTTTCTCTGTTGTGTCAATAAAATAGCGGGGATTATTCCTGCAAGAAGAAACACAATATTGTATTTATTCAAAAAGCCAAAAGCAAATATAATAGAGGCGATGTACAGCCACTTTGCCTTTTCTGAATTAAAATATTTAATGATAAAAAAATAGCAGGCAGTCCAACATAGAACGTCGAGGGAGTTGGGTTGATAAAGAGTATTTAATCGAAGGAGAGAGGAAAATAAAACACAGGTGGCACCTAATACAAGTGCAAATAAACTTCCCTTTAATTCTTCGATTGCTTTCCAAACAAATAAAATGGTTAATGCACCAAAAAGAGCCGGAAAGAATTTTACCCAGAAAATAGAATTACCCAAAAGATCAATCAAAAACGATATCCAGGAAGTAACGGGTGGAACCGATGCATATCCCCAGGCAAGATGTTTTCCCAGGTCAAGATGCAGATATTCATCTCGCTGTAAATCGTATGCCGGACTTAATAAGATATACTGAAGAAAAAATTTTAAACCTAAAAATCCAACTAAAATCCAGTTTGTTTTATTCATTGGACAGGCATTAATTTCTGATATTTTATTAAATGTACATCATAATAAGGTGCCTTTTAAGTTATTTAAAGATGAAGCGTAGTGCCCGCAAATCAAAAAAGTCCGATAGGTTATTTCATCTTTCTTTATCTTCCTGAAAAAAAAATGAGACTAAAATCAATATTCCCACTGATCGTTTTGTTGCTGATGGCATTTTCTTCTTTAGCTCAAATAGAAAAAGCAGAACTGGATATCCGTACAATAATGAAGGATCGTCCTGTAATGGGATTGTCTGTAGCCGTGGTTAAGGAGGGGAAATTGATTTATACTCATTCATTTGGTTATAAAAATAAGGAGAACAATGTACCGCTGACAAATGAATCTTTATTTCGAATTGCCTCTATTTCAAAATCATTTACAGTAACATCTTTAATGCAATTGATCGAAAAGAAGAAATTGAATTTCAAAGATGATGTCAGTGATTTGATGGGATTCAAAGTTCGAAATCCGCGCTTTCCTGATAAAGTGATCACCTTGGAAATGCTGCTCTCTCATACGTCAAGTATTAATGATAGTCAGGGATATTTTACTCTGGATGTGATTGATCCTTCAAAGAATCCGAACTGGGAAAAATGTTTTAATGATTATGAGCCCGGAAAAGGATATCAATATTGCAATCTGAATTTTAATATGGCAGGAACAATTCTTGAAAAATATTCCGGCGAGCGCTTTGATCAATATGTGGTGAATCATGTATTGAAACCACTGAAATTATATGGAGGGCACAATGTGAATTCTTTAGACTCTTCCATGTTTGCAACGATCTATGATTATAATTTGGATTCGGGTAAATTTATTTCATCTCCTTTGGCATATGCACCAAGAAAAAAAGAAATAGACAATTATGTGATGGGCTATACTACTCCCGTTTTTTCTCCTACCGGAGGATTAAAAATTTCTGCGCCTGATCTTGCCCGTTATATGATGATGCATATGAATAATGGGAAGTTAAATGGGGTGCGCATCATTTCTCCCAAAAGCGAACGTGCTATGCGTAAACCTCGTTCAGAGAAAGAGAATTACGGCCTGGCTTTACTTACTACAGATAAACTCATTCCTGGTCAAACGCTTATAGGGCACACAGGATCAGCATACGGATTGTTTAGTGCTATGTTTTTTGAACCTAAAAAGAAGTATGGAATTGTAGTGATCAGCAATGGTTGCCATCCGGCATATTCAGATGGTTACAATCGCGTTATCCGGGAGGTTGTCAATTCTTTGTATGAAAATGTAGTAAAGCATTAATGGCTTTTCAACGAAAAGTTGAATTTATATCGTAAAGTAGAACTGAACTTCATTATTTTTTTGTCTGCATTTTGATCCATTTGGTTACGGCTTCTAATGCTATGGGAGAAAATGTTTGTTCAATCGTGGAATATTCAGTTGGAGAACCTGTTTGACTTTCCTGAAATAAATGATTTAATCCAGGGAATTCGATAATAGTTACTTTGTTATTTCCTCCTTTTTCTAATGCATTTTTTATGGCTGTCAGGTTTTCTTTTGGAGGCACTTGCAAATCTTTTTCTCCATTCACAGCTAAAACGGGACACTTTACTTTATGTAAAATTTTTGAAGGGTCATATTTTATAAAATAATTCATCCAGGAGTTTGAAATTTGATTTACCTGAAGAGCTACGAAATCTTCCTTTGTCATGCCATTTGGAATTTTGAAACTGGTGTCGTTCTTTATTATCTCATTCAGTTGATTGGTTAGATCCGATTTTAATTTTTGTTTGTCATCGGACTGAACGATCAGGTTATAAAGTTGGGCATTTGTATTAAGGGACTTTTTTATTTCCATTTCAGAAATACCAGAAGCTCTGGAAATTAATTCCTGTTGAAGTAATAATAATTTGTCTCCCCGAATACCTGTACCTGCTAAAAGAACAATAAAGCTGACATCTTTTGATTTTGCTGCAACAATTGGAGCAATGATTCCTCCTTCACTATGTCCGACTAATCCGATTTTTCGTTTATTAATTTCTTTTCTTGTTTTTAAATATTCAATGGCACTCTCTACATCTGTTGCAAAGTCAGCGGTAGTCGCTGTATTAAAATCACCTGTTGATTGTCCAACTCCTCTATCATCATATCTTAAAACGGCGATTCCATTTCTGGTTAAATAATCAGAAATAATTAAAAATGGCTTGTGTCCTAATAATTCTTCATCTCTGTTTTGTGGTCCACTTCCGGTAATTAATATGACCGCCGGAAAAACTCCCTCTTTCTCAGGAAGAGTTAATGTTCCGGAGAGTGAAAGATTTGCATTTGTGTTTTTAAAAGTCACATCCTCTGAGTAGTACGGGTAGGGCTTTGCGGGCTCCTGCGGTCTTTTTATTTCAATCTTTTTTATTTCCTCTCTCGATAAATTCATTGGAATTTCCAGCCCGCCTTGTTTAAAAGTTCCAACAATTTCACTTCCCTTTAATTCTCCGGTATATTGAATACCTGCAACTGGAATTTCGAAGTTTACTTTCGGGTATTCAAATACCGTATTCGCGATAGGAATTCCTTTTGCTCCCTGATCCGGACTGTCCATTGTGGCACTGTATCCCTGATCCGTTTTCGTAACATGAAATACAAGCCTTAATTGCGATCCTTGAACTTTTAGAACGCCATTCCATTGTCCGGTGAAATCCTGGGCTATTAAAGAAGCAGAGGTAAATATTGTAATGAGAAAAAGGAAAAATATTTTCATGAGATTTTGCTTTCGAATAGTAAATGAGATTTTTTATAAAATTACCCGCCATTATAATACAGGTTGAAATAAGGTTCTTAAACCATAATTGAATCAAATATAGCATGATTAATTGCAATGTGGAGTTTTATAGGAAATAAAAAACAGGAATTGTATTTCACAAATCCTGTTATCAATTATTTTATCAGATTATATCTCTATGAGGTTTTAGGTACGCTTGATCTGAGCATCCAGGCCATTTCTTCATGTTGCTTCATCGTACCGGTTATGAAATCTGAACTACCGGCATCATCATATTTTTCATCGAAATCATCAATTAATGTCCGCATTTTTCTGATTAATGCTTCGTGGTCTGAGGCTAATTCCGCCAGGGAGTTTTCAGAAACAGCTCCTGTAGCGGACGATTCTTTCAGAGAAGCATCAGTCAAAAATTGCTTCATACTGCCATTTGCAAAATGACCGACTTTCCGAATTCTTTCTGCGATCGAATCAATGATTTCCTGTAATTGATGATACTGTTTATCCAGAAATAAGTGCAAAGCGTGGAAATCACGCCCCTCAATATTCCAGTGAATCTTTAAAGTTTTTGTATATAAGACAAACTCATCAGCGAGGATTTGATTTAATTCATCTGCTACTTTCTTACTATTAGAAGTAGATATTCCAATATTTAAATCATCCTTCGCATTACTTTTTGTGATTTTTGCTTTAGTTGTTGCCATTTTATGATGTATATTATTTGTGATTTAGAATGCTTTGTTATCCGCAAGGTTAATGCCAAATGGAATTACTTTTTTATTTGCTTATCACAAATTTCCCAATCTAGATAATAGAAAATATCTGAATAGGACAATATAGTATTCTTTATTATCGTTATGTTTTTATATAACAATGGATATGAATACAAAATCAGTGATGAATCCTATAAATAATTTGGTACTATATGTAAGAAAATTTCTGCTAAGGTTGTTTGAAAATCCGGAATACTATCATATAAAACTCCACTCGAAATTGAAGGGCAGATCCAGGAATCAGATGCATATCAGGTAAACAACTTGGGCGTACGGAAAATACGGACCCTAAAATAGGGTAAATCCACTATTAGTTAGGAAAGATTAATTTATTTATTTTATGTACCTAATATATAAAACCAATAAAACCAATTTATCATGAAAAATCAAGTTTACAAAAAACGCTCCTTCCTGGGAATGATCGCACGAAATTTTTCTAAAAATTTTGTCGCTTTATTCGAATCAAGCAATCAAAGAGAATTTCAACGCCTGAAAAATTTTATTGCTTCTTAAATCATTTATGATCTTTCTGTAAGAGTCAAAAAAAAGTTTATTGAAAAATAAATACTGCGATTTTGAAATATTGTTTAATAATAGTTACGCTTTAAATCTAACTAAACAGATATTCTACATCCTCTTTACTAAGACCTTTTACAAATGATTGATCGTCTCCAATCAATTCTTTAGCAAGGGTACGTTTCTTTTCCTGCAATTGCATAATCTTATCTTCAATCGTATCCTTACATATCATTCTGTAGGCAAAAATGTTTTTTGTTTGTCCGATACGGTGTGTTCTGTCGATAGCCTGTTGCTCTACAGCAGGGTTCCACCAAGGATCTACGATATAAACATAATCTGCAGCCGTTAGGTTCAAACCTACACCACCCGCTTTCAGCGATATTAAGAATACCCGGCAATTTTCATTGTTTTGGAAATTCTGAATAGCTCTTTCGCGCTCATGCGGTGGAGTGCTTCCATCAAAATATTCAAATTCAATATTGTTCTTCTTCAGTTTTTCCCTGATCAAACCAAGCATACCTAAAAACTGAGAAAACACTAAAGCCTTATGATCCCCGATATTCTCGGTGATTTCCCGGGTCAACTCATCCAGTTTAATGGAATCATTTGGATAGGATTCTTCTTCATTCAATATAGCCGGACTATCACAAATTTGTCTCAGTTTCATTAGTCCTTGCAGAATGGTTAATTGAGATTTTCCAACTCCCTGATCGTCGATTACTCCCATGATCTTATCGCGATAAGCATGACGGAAAGATTCATAAACCGCTCTTTGGGCATCTCCCATTTCACAGTAAAGAACTGTTTCTGTTTTTTCAGGAAGATCTTTGGCTACCTGCTCTTTCGTTCTTCTTAAAATAAAAGGATATAAAAGCTTTCTTAAATGATCCTTTTGTTCCTTTTCTCCAAATTTATCAATGGGTGTTGAAAATTCGTTTCTGAAGAATTCAACTGAACCCAAAAGCCCGGGATTTAAAAAGTTCATTTGGGCATAAATGTCGAACGTATTGTTTTGCAAAGGAGTACCACTCATGCAAACTTTGTTTACGGCATCTAAAAGTCCGGCAGCTTTGGTAATTTTTGAAAATGGGTTTTTGATCGCTTGCGATTCATCCAGCATGGCATAATCAAACCTGATCTTCATGAATAAATGGATATCACTGCGCAACGTTCCATAGGTTGTGATGATTATATTTTTGCCCAATAATTCCTCTCTTTTTCGGGATCGGGTATTGCCGTGGTGAATCTGATAGGTTAACTCAGGCGTAAACTTTTTAATCTCATTTTCCCAGTTATAAATCAGTGTCGTAGGGCAAATTACTAAAGCCGTTAAAGTTCCTTCTCTTTCTGCAAAACTTTTGAGCATGGTGAGGGATTGAACGGTCTTACCCAAACCCATATCATCCGCTAATATACCACCCCATCCAACAGTATTTAAGTAATTAAGCCATTGAAATCCTGCTATCTGATACGGACGTAAACGATTTTCCAAATCAGCTGGGGCCGGTACCTCAGGAATGCTTTTAAACTCTCTTAAGCGCTCATATTTTTCATCTAATTTAAAAAGCAATTCTTCCTCATCCCGTTGCTCGTATAAATCATCTATTACACTCAAATGGTACTTCGAAAGACGAAGTTGATTTTTGTTTCCTTCACCCACTTTAAAGAGCAAAGAGTACTTTTTTATCCACTCATCCGGTAGAATACCCAGAGAGCCGTCATCAAGTTGTACAAAGGATTGTTTATTGGCAAGTGCTTTCTGTATTTCGGCAATGCCGATATGTTGATCACCAAAGCTTAATTCTACTTTTGCATCAAACCAATCTACTCCACTGCTTAATTGAATTCTTGTAGAAGGCTTGGTTGTATTAAATTTAAAATTCTTTAAAGATTCAAAACCAAAGATGGGAATTTTCATCTCCTTCATGGCATCTACAAAAAGAAAAAACCAATTGTTTTTAAGTACATCGGCTCCTTTTAATACCAGGGATCTTGTTTGATCTTGTCTGCTAAATTGAGAATGAAGACTGTTTAATTTAGAAACGAATTCTTCTTCTGCCTCTTTATTGCGGTGCACCATAAGTACCTTATCATTCTCTGGTACAATAACGGTGTCTTTATCATTCGCTTTTACACTAAACCCCTGATAAGTAAAGGTTGGTTGGAATAGCAGGTAATCCCCTTTTTCTATAAGTGTCACACTGATGTCAGGCTGACCTTCTTTGACTTCCTTGATATGTGATGATTCAAAGCTTACTTTATAAGTATCTGAAAGTGGTAAAACAAGTTCTTTTAAAAGTTTTGGCCATTCTGTTTTAGGGATGTGCAAGCGATTTTTAAATTTTTCTGCAAGCAGTGTTTCTTCGAAACTTTTCCACAAATGCAGTGTGCCATTTTCTAAAAATAAGAGATCACTTTCCCACTCATTGGCCGATAAATCGGATTTGTTACCGTCAATATTCAATATCACCTCCATCAGCTGCCCGTTTTCCTCTTTGGATATTTTAAATTCAAAGACAGGCTCCTCGGAAGAAAATTCTACTTCCTGAAGATTCTTGGTGGTAAATTTTGAACCCTTGGGCAATAAATAAACCGGTCCGCCTTCATTCTCTTCAATTAATCGTTTTATTTTTGGGTGCAAAAACTCTGCAATCAGTAATTTGGTTTCTTCCGGATATTGTTCATTCTGGGTATGAATGATGTTTTCCCAAAAACCACTGAATGGAGAATTTCTGTTTAGATATTTATTAATTTCCTGATCCTGAAGCTTTCGTGAAAGCTGAATCAATTGCTTTTCTTTCTCAGTAAATAAATCTACGTTTACGTATTTCGTGAGGTCTAATTTTTCTACCAGACCCATAAATTTATTTTCTTCTCTGTCAAAACTGCCCTGTATCACATCTATTGTGAGGTATGGGAAAAGTTTTTCATTTCCATTAAAAACAAGGGCGATCGCTTTTCGGCGAGTTGCAACTGGTCTGGTTCTCACCGTTTCCTCTTGTTGTTCTTCTGACTCTTCCTCTTCTGAAGATAATACAGGTTGAGGTACAGGTTTAGTAGTTACAGATGCAGCCACTTTTTTTATGGAAGAGTCAATTACTTTTAAAAATGGTTTCCCTTCTTTATAAATAAATTCAAACTTACCAGTTAAGTCATCTTCTAAACTGTAGCCATAACTTTCCAGTAATTTATTCTTTTGTCTGTCCCAGTTACGAATGCTATCAAAATAATGAGGTCCCCAATTGTTCAGCATCTGAGAAAAAAGAGCTGCTTTATGCCTGCAAAGAACATGGTCCTTTTCATCGCAATTACAGGACGTGTCAAAATTATGCTCATCATTTTTTTGAATGATAATGTGAAACAATTCTCCTTCAAGATCTAATGTTGCTTCTACTTTTCCATTTTCAGCGGTGAGAATATTGCATTTATATTTTCGTAGGATTTCTTCAGCAGCGGAATAATTATCCATACCTGCAAGAATCCTGATCATGCGCAGGTCAATATATTTTATTGGTGCTATGGTGTGTTTTTGATTATAAACGGTTGGCTCAACAGTATTTAATAAATTATTATTAATCAAATCCTGCAACTGCATTAATGCTGCTGCTTCATGTCGACAAAGATCGCTCAGATTGTAAGGGCAGGTGCAGCGCAGTGCGATGCTCTTGGGGTCATTGTATTTTTCAATGCTTACTTTGTAATAAATGGAATACGTATCGTCCTTAACCCGAAAATTAACAGCATGAATTAGGTCGTCATGATCTGTCAACTCGATAAAACGGGAAGTATGTATTTTTTTTCCTCTGCGAATTACTTCATCAGTACCGGAATTATATACGTATTTAATTAAATAGGGTAGTGCCAAAAAGAATATATTTTTTATTTAAGTGCTTAGAATTTCTCATTAGTTGAGAAAAAAGCAATTTGCAAAAATAACGAAAATTTGAGGGAGCAGAAAGGGATTCTAAAGAAAAGCAGGATATCAGCTAATTTTTAGCAAATAATTTCATCTCTATATTTTAAAGTTCCTGAATCAGCTATTTAAACCCGGATTTGGTAGGGCTTCCTCTATCAAACGGATAATTTTACTAGTTTCCCATTTGAATAGACAGGCAAAACTGGGGCATTATCATTCGTTAGACAATATCTGATATCTTCCTCATGTCCAAATCCCATTAACCGGTGGTAATGCGAAGCATTGTTCTTTTTCATGTACTCAAATAAATCGCCTTCTGCCTGCAAGAAGAGATTTTCTGCTATGCCTGTCGCATCGCAATTGATTTGAAAATGACTCCTGATGCGGTTTGCTACTGCTCCTGCAAAAAGAGTGTCTTCATAATTAACCCGGTTTTTCCAACCTGAGCAAGCCAGGATAACATTTTTGTTTTGACCGGTTAAATGCTCACACACCGCAGAAATATTACAAAATGCTCCGATGATAATTTCTTTTGCGTTAGCACCTAATGCCATATGTAGTAAACGTGTGCCATTTGTAGTTGTAAGAACCAAGGTTTTCCCATTTATAAAATCGGGAGTGTATTGAAAAGGAGTATTCCCATATTTCAATCCTTCTGCTATTTGTCCATCTCTTTCCCCTGCACTAATTACTTCCATTTGCTTCCCTAATTTCACACATTCTGCCACACTATCAACCGGGATAACTGATTTTGCGCCATTATGGATGGCTGTGGTAATCGTTGATGTAGCCCGCAATACATCGATAATCACAACGATACTGTCCGTGATATCATAGCATTTTAATAATTCAGGAGATAATACTGTATATAAATGCGGGAGTCCTGTTTTTTTTCTCATATAATATTCAAAAGATTGATAGGTAAATTGATAGGTTTTAGGTGTTCAGACTTTCATTTGATCATAAATGAGCGCAGAAAATAACTATTGAAGAAGCGTTGTGATACCGCATTCAATCATTCTTTTTCTGCTATTTCAATTTGTTATTCAAAAGGCATTTTAACTACTTTTGATTCTACTAGTTTTTCTCTAACCTTGATATAAACAGGGGTTCCATTTGCGGCAAATTTCATCCCTACATATCCAAGGGCTATTGGCTTTTGTAAAGTAGGAGATTGGGTGCCACTCGTAATATGCCCGATTTGTTGTCCATCCTTATCTGTTATTTCGTAGCCGCCACGTGGAATTCCTTTTTCAATCATTTCTATCCCAACTAATTTTCTATCGATTCCCTTCGCTTTTAATTCTTCTGTTTTTTCCTTGCCAATAAATGATCCTTTTGCCGGTTTGGTGATCCAGCCAAGGCCGGCTTCCAGAGGGGAAGTGGTATCATCTATGTCATTACCATATAAGCAATACCCCATTTCCAAACGAAGAGTATCACGTGCTGCAAGACCAATTGGCTTTAAACCCTGTGGTGCTCCTGCTTCAAATATTTTATTCCAGATAATGTCTGCATTTTCGCCTTTATCTTCAAAATAAATTTCCACACCGCCCGAACCCGTGTATCCTGTAGCACTAATGGTTACATCTTCCACGCCGGCAAAAGTGCCTTTTGTAAATGTGTAATATTTTAAGTTTAAAATATCCATATCAGTTAAAGGCTGCAAAAGCTTTGTTGCATTCGGTCCTTGTATCGCTAATAAACCGGTTTTATCTGAAATGTTGTGCATTTCCACATTCTTCGTATTGTGAGAGGATAACCAATTCCAGTCTTTTTCAATATTGGATGCATTGGCAACAATCATATATTCCTCATTCTCCTTTAAGCAATAAATAATTATATCGTCAATGATGCCACCATCTTCATTTAACATGCAGGTATATTGTGCCTTTCCGGCGCCAATCTTAGTGATGTCATTTGTAGTAACTCTTTGAATGAGCTCTACTGCATTTTCACCTTTTAATAGAAACTCTCCCATATGGCTTACATCAAAAACGCCGGCATTATTTCGCACGGCAGCATGCTCTTCTTTAATTGAGGTATAGCTGATGGGCATATTATAGCCGGCAAAATCAGCCATTTTTGCTCCGAGTTCGATATGTTTATTAGTAAATGGTGTCGTCTTCATAAATCAATTTTTAAAGTGCTGCAAATTTAAGAGAAATCGGGTTGTGAATTTATAAATACCCGTGATATTGCAACAATACTGATTTTGTTTGAGTTGTGTCAGCACTTTATCTTCTCTTTAGATATCTACCGGAAATTTTCTTCTCATTTATTTAAAAAAAGTTTTTAATACACGCTTTACCCGCTTCGTTAGGGTAAACCCTAGCGGGATCCATTCTTTAATAATTATTTTAGCTGCTTACCATAAATTGTTATAAATTATGAAACTATCTTTTTTAAATGGATGGATATTCTGCGTTTCATTTTTTCTTCTATCATGCAGTTCGGCGGAAGGAGAAAATACCAGTGAGGAGAAAATGACCTCATCTACAAAATCAGATTCCGGAAAAGGTGAGAATATAGCGAGCTGTCTGGGAAAGTTTGATTATGATTATTCGAAACTGCTTACCAGCGAGTATGTATTGAAACATGTGTCACTTGTAAATTCCGCAGATCTGGAACAAAAATATGATGCAGATGCGGTAAAACGCTACCCTGAATATGGAGAAATATATTACAATTGGCCCAGCGGGCGGCCCGATGTGCAGATGAATCCTTCTTTTCCTTTAAAGACGCCGGATGATAATTCGATCAGTCTTACTAATTTAAGTTTCGAAGAAGGAAACCTTAGTTCGATCCGGGATAGATTTAAAACTTCCTATAAAGTGATGTCTGAAGAAGAAATAGCAGAAGGCATGGCCAGATTAGAAAAAGCCTATAAAGATAAGCCGGTAGCTGAATTAGAAACAGCAAAAGGTTTTTTAGAAGCCCGTGGGAAATCAAGTTATCAGCCCGTAGAAGAAATTGGAGATATGGCGTATTGGGCTCCTTCCACAACGTATAATTTTTACTCTGGAGCAAAGCTGATTGTGCTTGTAGGAAATGCACAATTTACTGTAACGGCTAAAGTGGGAGAAAAAAATGAAGAAAACTTTGAAGTGGCAAAGAAGATAGCGCGGGAAATTTTGTCAAAATGCAAAGGGTAAAATAACCGATTTTATAATAGAAAGTGGTCCGGAACCATCTTTTAAATTTAGTTCATATTTAAATAAAAAAGGGCTTCGCAAATGAATGTGAAGCCCTTTCTTATGTGTGTCAGGCATGTATATAAGCTATAGGGTGCAAGTCCCGAACACGCTTTACAGTAGGGAGTGTT
>JBDSBN010000197.1:0-14820 GCA_039921585.1 Ginsengibacter sp.
AGTTGTAAGTGCCTTCTTTTGTTTGTTACTGACGTTGATCGTATAAAGGTGTGAGTAACCGCTTTGTTCTGATTGGTAATACAAATGGGAATCATCTACCCATCCAAGGTTGAACAAGCCAGGGCCACCAATCCAGGCTTCATTCCGCTGCCTGTCGAGCAACTCGAGTTGGTTTGATTGGGAGTTCCACAACATAATCCACCGGTCCTTATTATCCTGGGCGCGTATATCCAAAACGAGGTAAGAGCCATTAGGTGACCAGCTGGTCTGAACAATATTCACCGGCCGAACTTCATTCTTTTTAGTTCTTTCTTTCAATTGGTCCGGGTAGTCTTTGACATAATCCGGTAGATCTCTGATTCCTTCAATTGAATCCATTTTAATGGAAAAAACAGTATCCGCTATCATATCATATACAAAAAAATCGCTGGAAGAAGATGGTCCATCCCCAACTTTAGTGCGTCCAGGAATATCTGTTGTGAAACCAGATTCTGTTACAAAATCAGGAATGATCGTTGCTTTTCCACTGCGCCCTGTTTTTATGGTTGTATAAGAAATATATCTGCCATCTGCACTGATGGACTGCCGGCTCACCCGATTTCCTCCGGTAATTAATTTTTTCAATTCCTTTCTTTTAGGAAGATTATCCCGATATGCTTTAGCCTGTTCTTGCTTTTCTTTGCGTTCTTTCAGAATCTCCATATATAAAAGCTGATCGTTCTTTAACCATTCTTCCTGTTTGGGTAATTTTGGAGTCGTGGTTTCTTTACTGCCCTCAGAAGCCTGGAAATTTGTCAATTGCATTATCTCACCCGTGGAAATATCCCAGGAAAATAAATTCTGTCCGGCTGCGTAAACAATTCTTTTATCGTTGAAGGAAAATGAGGGATTGCTTTCATGTTCGACCGTATTCGTAATCTGTTGTAATTTATTGGATTTAATATCCTTGTAAAAGATATCTCCATTTTGGCTGTACACATAGGCAGTTCTATTCTTATTATAATTCAGAGAACCCGCCCGGAGTATTTCCGATTTTTGTGTCACACTTGCTTTTTGAGGTGTTTTATTTTTAGATGTAATAAAATAAAGTGAGTCGGACGGGGCATTTTCCGGGTTCCAATTAAAATATAAAGTGTGCCCATCATCTGCCCAAAAAGGGCTGGATGGTGAAGTGCCGATCCATTTGGGATCTTGCATGATATACTCAATAGATAATGTGCTGTTGTTTTTAGGTTGGGCAAAACTAAGCGTTGGCAAAAGCAAGAAAAAGCCTGCAATCAATTTTAGCATTTGGATTTGGTTAAAAGAGTAGATAAAATATTCAAGAAAGATTTATTAAGTACCGATTTTTCAATATACATTTGAAAGTTAATAAAGGCTAAATTATAAACAAACAAATTAATTATAATCAATTACAAATTAAATATTATGAAGAAGTTATTTTTAAGCGGTCTATTTCTTATTTCAGTATCTGTTCTTTTAGCACAGCCGCCGGCCGGTGATGCAAATTTAGGAGATGTATATGGAGCAAATGTTTCCTCCGGTAAAAACTTTAGTACTAAAAAATTGACTGGAAAATTGCAACAAGGCCCTGTTGATGCAAAATTAAAAGGCAAAGTTTTAGAGGTTTGTCCTAAGAAAGGCTGTTGGGTAAAAGTAGAGTTGGAAGACAAAAGTCTTGCTTTTATAAAAATGAAAGATTACGCATTTTTTGTTCCAACAACTTTGGAAGGTAAATTTATTGAAGTGGAAGGCAATGTAGAACTAGCCACTACTTCCGTAGCTGATTTAAAGCATTTTGCGGAAGATGCTAAAAAATCACAGGAAGAAATCGATGCCATTACTGAACCCAAAAAAGAGATTAAAATAATGGCAAATGGTATTAAGGTGGTGAAATAATTTCTCACTTACCCAAAATAAAAACTGCAAGAAAGATGATTCCTTGCAGTTTTTTTATTTAAGGGAATCTTTCTTGAATATCATTTCAATGATTATTAATTAGTTTGAAAAGAGAGCCTTCTTTTCACCTTAACAGTTGACATTTCCCAACAGCCAGTAAATAATAAAAAAGACTACAACTGTTCCCAAACAGCCGCCACCTAATTTTTTAGCACCATATCCGGCTACCAAAGCGCGTATTAATTTGTTCATAAAAAGTGATTTAGGTTAATTTTGAATTTCTCCTAAATCAACTTTCAGTCCAAAGTTTTAAATGACCCAATCGATAATCTCATTGCTCCATTCTTCCTTATAAGGAGAGGTGATTTTAATATAATTATCCGTGTACCCTTCCATCATCCCATTTTTATCTTTGCCCTCAAATAATACTTTGCGCGTTTGGCCGCTATGTGCTCTTGAAAACTCCTGCATTTTTCGATATGAAAGAGTCCGGAGGATTTTTGTACGTTCGTTTCTGATATGCACTGGCACTACATCTTCCATATCTAAAGCATAGGTATTTGGGCGCTCAGAATAAGTGAAAACATGAAAATAGGATACATCTAAATTCAACAGGAAATCATGTGTGTCTCTGAAATCTTCATCGGTTTCCCCGGGAAATCCGGTAATCACATCCACTCCGATACAGCAATCCGCGATCAGATCTTTTATCATAGCGACTTTCTCCGCATATAATTCCCGCTTGTAGCGCCTGCGCATCAATCCAAGGATTTTATTACTCCCGCTTTGTAAAGGGATATGGAAATGAGGCATGATCTTTTTGCTTTCAGCTACAAATCGGATGATTTTATCGCTTAACAAATTGGGCTCGATGGAGGAGATCCGATAACGTTCAATAGTGGAATTTTCTTCAATCGCTTGTAAAAGGGAGTAAAAATCTTCTCCTGATTTTTGACCCTGACCATCTTTTCCAAAATCACCCAGATTGATTCCGGTGAGCACGATTTCTTTTACGTCGCCGGACTCGATTGTTCTTATTTCTTCCAATACATTTTTTATAGAATTGCTTCTGCTCTTTCCCCGGGCCATAGGGATAGTGCAAAACGAACAGTTGTAATCACAACCGTCCTGCACTTTTAAAAATGTTCGGGTTCGTTGAATGAGCGAAAAAGATGAGTGGAAACCTTCTACATCTTCAATATCGCAACTGCAAATTTTTGCGGTGTCACCGAATGTTAACTCCTTTAAATGATGGGTTATATTAAATTTTTCGGCAGCACCCAGTACAAGGCTCACTCCCGGAATCTCAGAAATTTCTTTCGGTTTTAATTGTGCATAACAACCTGTAATGACCACCAATGCTTCGGGTGCTTTACGCTGAATTCTTCTAACCAACTGGCGACATTCTTTATCGGCATTATCCGTTACGGAGCAGGTATTAATGACATATACGTCCGCTTCTTCTGTAAATGGCTTCGTTTCAAAACCCTCCTTTTCCAACAATCTGCTAATGGCGGAGGTTTCTGCATAGTTTAATTTGCAACCAAGCGTATGTAATGCAACTGATTTTACGTTTGACATAAGGCTGCAAAATTAAACAAATGAATTTTAAAGGGATGTTGAAATTTCCTCTTCCTATCTTGCATAAAAAAGCACCATTTGAAAAAGAATCTCAGACTCTGGATTTTACTGCTTACGGTAGTCATTTTTGTCATTATTAAACTGCCGGAATGGAGAGGTAGTCAGGTATCCGTCCGGGATAACAACGCAGCATACAGGAATACAGCAGATTTAATTCTAACCAAACATGTTCGTTGCAGAATGGATTGCCGGGATGTCACCCTGGAAGAAATTAAAGAAATCATTGAGAACGGGAAAGTGAATTTTCAAAAAAGTGGCATTGGCAAAAAGGGCGATAGCACGTTTGCCCTGGAAGGGATCAGTTCTGATAAGCAGCATTTGAGAGTAGTCGTGGCGCCCGAAAAAAATGGCAGTCTTGTTGTTATAACCTGTATTGATCTAAAAAAAGAATGGCCATGTGATTGTAATTAACCTCAAAATGGTATTAATTCAATTCTTTGTAAATTTGTCATTAACGATTAGCTTATTACCGAAATGAAAATAAAATATCTACTTGCAAAACCTTTTGCTTCCTATATATTAAAGCAAACTAAAAAGTGGATGACCACAGCTGTAGCAGATCAGCAATCCATATTTCAGGATTTAATTAAAACGGCTGCTACGTCCGAATTCGGAAAAGATCATCATTTTGACTCCATAAAAACTTATGAGGATTTTGTGAAGAATGTTCCCATCAGAAGTTATGAAGACTTCAAGGAGTATATTGACAAAATAAAAGAAGGCAAGCACAACGTTTTATGGAAAGGACAACCGATTTATTTTGCAAAAACAAGTGGAACCACAAGTGGAATTAAATACATTCCAATAACGAAAGAGTCGATTCCAAATCATATAAATTCTGCCCGTAATGCGTTGCTTTGTTATATGGCCAAAACCGGCAACTCAAAATTCAGTGATGGGAAAATGATTTTCTTAAGCGGCTCTCCTGAACTGGAAAGAATTGGTGGTATACCCACAGGAAGATTAAGCGGTATAGTCAATCACCACATTCCTAAATATCTGAGATCAAATCAATTGCCCACTTTTACCACTAATTGTATCGACGACTGGGAAAGTAAATTAGAGAAAATAGTAGAAGAAACAATTCAGGAGGACATGACACTAATAAGTGGTATTCCGCCATGGATTCAAATGTATTTTGATGAGTTACAAAAAAGAACGGGCAAGAAAATAAAAGATGTTTTCCCGGATTTTAATGTGCTCGTACATGGAGGTGTTAATTTTGAACCCTATAAAGCCCGCCTTTTTGAAAGTATTGGAAAGGAGATCGATACAATTGAAACATTCCCGGCAAGTGAAGGATTTTTTGCCTTTCAATTTGATCAAAAAGAGGAAGGTTTATTACTGAATACTAATAGCGGAATATTTTTCGAATTTATTCCTGCGGAAGAAATCAGCAATGAGAATCCTACCCGTTTGACGTTGAAAGATGTGGAGCTAAATAAAAACTACGCGCTGATAATTAATAGTAATGCAGGTTTGTGGGGCTACAACCTGGGAGATACAATCAAGTTTGTGTCGCTGCAGCCATATAAAATTGTCGTTACCGGAAGAGTGAAACATTTTATTTCTGCCTTCGGCGAACATGTAATAGGAGAGGAGGTAGAGGATGCTTTATTGCAGGCGGCCAACAGTGAAAATATTCGGATTACAGAATTCACCGTAGCTCCTTTTGTCTCGAGCACAAAGGAAAAAAGCTATCATGAATGGTTTGTAGAATTTGAAAATATGCCACCGGATCTGGAAGGCTTCGCGTTAAAAGTGGATAATAATCTGCGCAAGAAGAATATTTACTACGATGATCTGATTAAAGGAAATATTTTACAACCTCTGAAAATAAATCCGATGCAAAAAAATGCTTTCATCAATTATATGAAAAGCCTGGGCAAGTTAGGAGGACAAAATAAAGTGCCGCGTTTAGGAAATGATCGCAAAGTGGCAAGGGAAATTGAAAAATGGATTGCGAAGGCCGATGTTACTTCCTAGAAAATGGATACATCAAATGCTCCTGTATCTTAAGATTTTTTACCTTATGATCTCTCACTTTGTGATTTTTCTGATACAAATTTTGTGATAGTGACTATAATTCCACAAATCGGTTGAAGATTAAATCAGAAAATAATTTTGGTTAACAAAATTTATTAAATCTAAGAATCAATTTATCCGGTATTCGGATAATAAATTCCCTGGATTATATATTGCGTATTTGGATATCTTAAAATGTGAACTTTTCTTGCACATTTTTTGTATGGGTCGTATCATGTCGAGAATACTTTTAATAGACGATGATACTGACTTTCTATCAGTGCTAAAAACAACCTTAACGAGGAAAGGGTTTATAGTGCAAACTCAGGAAACCTGGGAAAGTAGCATGAACATAATCAATTCATTTAAACCACATTTGGTTATCCTTGATGTATTTCTTTCCGGAATTGATGGTCTCGATATCTGTAAACAGATTAAAAAATCCCCGTTTACAAAAAATCTTCCTGTATTAATCATATCCGGCTTTCCATGGATCTCCCATAGTGCTATTTATGAATTTGGTGCCAATGACTTTATTGCCAAACCATTTGAGGTAAACGATCTGATCAAAAAAATTCATAAAATATTCAATCGCAAACACGAGTCCGTGTAGTTTCTACGAAATGTTTTTTACGAGAAATGTCTCTATCATATTGCACGGGACAAAAAATGGTTTGTCAGTAATTTCTATATTTAATATTTGATCAGTGACGGTATAATTTCCTTTTACAAAATTTCCAAATACAGTGACTTCAAATTGGCCACTATTTACATCTCCATTAAATACTCCGCTTTGACTTTCAACGGCAGTTTTTGCTTTTTGTACAGCAGATTCTACAGGTTCGCTAAATGGTACACTGAATTTACACGACATAATTAAGTGGGTTTGGTGTGTTTTATTGGTTAGTTATTTCTAAATATCAATCTTTTATTTTAATAAAGAAAACATCTTGCTTAATAAATTGTTTTATCTTCTTTTTCTGCCCATTCTTCAAAAACTTTATTTGCTTCCTCTCTTTCTAAATTAATTGCAGGAATGATTCTTTGATCTAAAGGTTTGTTTACTTCCTCATAAATCATTGAGTCGTCAAAGCCAACCTCTTTTGCATCAGCCCGCGTATTTCCATAATAAATGACGGAAGGACGCGCCCAGTAAATAGCTCCCAGGCACATAGGACATGGTTCACAACTGGTATATATTTCGCATCCTTCCAGTTGAAAGGATTGCAAATTTTTGCACGCATCTCTAATTGCTACCATCTCCGCGTGAGCGGTAGGGTCATTTGTTTCAGTTACCTGATTATAACCTCTCCCTATAATTACATTATCTTTTACAATAACACAGCCAAATGGACCACCTGCATTATTGTTTAAGTTTTTCCGGGAAAGCGCAATAGCTTCTTTCATAAATTCTTTTTCTCTCATCATACTGCAACGGTTTATAGAAAGCGATAAAAATAAGGGTATTTGGGAATTAAATCGGCCTGTTCAGGATGAAAATTTATTTTTCAATATCAATAAAGGTTTGCCCATAATTAATATAAAACCTCCTGCAGGAATTCTCTATTTTCATGAAAGCTTATATGAAAAACGATAATGGTTTTAAAATTATACGTAAATTTATACTCGCCTATTGGAATAGGTAACAGTGGAAAGCGAATATTTATATCCTCACTTATAAACAATATTTTCAAAAATGAAAATAGGTATTGCAGCAGATCATGGAGGCTTTGAGTTAAAGAAAATTCTTACTTCTTTTTTAAAGGAGAAAGGATATGCAGTGACGGATTATGGGGCGTACACATTCGAAAAGGAAGATGATTACCCGGATTTGATTATTCCTCTTGCAAAGGCCCTGGCTAAAAAGGAAATAGACAAAGGAATAGCTGTTTGTGGCAGTTGGGTTGGAGCAGCAATAGCAGCCAATAAAATCCCGGGAGTTCGCGCAGCATTAATAAATGATTCTTTTTCTGCACACCAGGGTGTCGAAGATGATGATATGAACATGATTTGTCTGGGAGGAAGAGTAACCGGCTTTGCTGCAGCTCAGGAATACATCATCTCATTTTTAACTGCACAGTTTTCCGGAAAAGAAAGACATCTCCGAAGATTAAATAAAGTAAAAGCTTTGGAGAAATAATTTCCAATTTTTTTTGTAAATCATTAAAACACATTTATGGCACACGGATATAAAGTACTTTTTTCAGATATAGGAGGCGTACTTCTATCCAATGGTTGGGGACATGAATCCCGACAGGCTGCCGCCAAAAAGTATGGAATTAATTATGAAGAAATGGAGGTACTTCATAATTTTATCTTCAATGTATATGAAATGGGAAAAATAACCCTTGATACCTATCTTGATACGGTTATTTTTAATCATCCAAGAGATTTTTCGCGGGAGGAAATTAAAAACTTCATTTTTGACCAATCTGTAGAATTGCCGCATACGCTCCAATGGCTTATTGAGTGGAGAAAAAAACACCCTTTTTTAAAAGTTATCTCTATAAATAATGAAGCAAAGGAATTGAATGAACATCGCATTCAGAAATTTGGCTTACATGAATTTTTCGATGCTTTCGTTTCATCCTGCGAAGTGAAAATGCGGAAACCAGATCCGGAAATATTCCGGTTAGCACTTGGAATTGCCCAGGCTCGGCCGGAAGAGTGTTTGTATCTGGATGACCGGTCTTTTCTCGTTCAGGCAGCCAGAAATGAAGGGATTCATGCGTATCATCATCAAACATTTGAAGAGACGCAAAAAATTCTGGAAGAGGCAATGAGTTAATTGCCAGGCCACAAAATGACTCCATTTATGAAAATGTGAGGTACTGGTTCATGGAGGTTTTTAAGTAAAACAATATCTCTCAGATATTTAATCATAACACTTAAACCTACAAAAATGAAGAAAGTACTATTGACCGTTTTGGTCATCTTAATCTTAGTCGTTGCGGGTGCTGTTACTTATATTAAAGTGGCTTTACCAAAAGTGCAACCGCCTCCGGATATTTCAGTGGATAGAAGCGCCGAAAGTGTCGAAAATGGGAAGTACCTGGCAAATCATGTCACGTTATGTCTCGACTGTCATTCTACCCGGGATTGGAAGGTGTATTCAGCACCATTGGTGCCCGGAACTCTTGGACAGGGAGGAGAATTATTTAATGAAGATGCTGGTTTCCCGGGTTCAATTTATTCAAGGAATATTACTCCTTACAATCTTAGAAATTGGACTGATGGGGAAATATTCAGGGCTATTACAACTGGTGTCAGTCGAAATGGCGACGCGTTATTTCCTGTGATGCCATATCACAATTACGGAATGATGGATAAAGAAGATATTTACGATATTATCGCTTACCTAAGGACGCTTACCCCAATCAAAAGTGAAACGCCACCCCGTAAGTTGGATTTCCCAATGAATTTTATTCTGAACACGATTCCCAAAGATGGTCAACCCCAAGTGAAACCCACAAAAGCCGATACTGTAAAATATGGCGCATACCTGGTAAACGCCGCAGCATGCGTGGATTGTCATACGCCGGAGAAAAAAGGACAAATTATTCCAGGCAAAGAATTTAATGGTGGACGCGAGTTTATTATGCCTAACGGCGTTGTTCGATCAGCGAATATAACACCTGATAGCAGCACCGGTATCGGAGCCTTGTCAAGGGAAGATTTTATTGCCAAATTTAAATCCTACACTAATCCCGATTATATTCCCGTACTTAAGGAGGGTAAAGTCAATACAATTATGCCCTGGATAATGTTTAGCGGAATGGATACTTCGGATCTGGCATCAATTTATCAATATCTATCCTCCTTAAAACCCGTATCTAACAATATTGTTCGCTTTGAAGAACGCAAATAATATGTTTGGAATATTAAAAGTTGTCATTGTTGATTATTGATACTGCTATCAGAATTATGTTTGGAATGATAGCATATGGTTTTACTTTAACGATTTTAATCATTTTCTTATTGGTAATTTCGCCGCCAAATTAAGAAACGAGCTATAGGAGTAGCTATTAGCGGAACGATGAAAAATAACAAACAACTTTTAGGGTATATCTATGCAATTTCTGCAGCCATTATATGGGGTGTTTCAGGAAATTTTGGGCAGTTTCTATTTCAGGAGCGGGCGATGAGTATTGAATGGTTAGTGGTGATCAGATTATTAATCTCCGGCGTTCTGTTATTAGCTTTTTCCGCTGCTCAGAAAAAAAATGATTTCTGGCTTATTTGGAAAAATAAAAAAGATCTGTTTCATCTTATCCTGTTTGCTTTTTTGGGAATCGTAGCAGTTCAGTATACTTATTTTGCAGCTATCAAACATTCTAATGCAGCCACAGCAACAGTTTTGCAATATGTCGGCCCCGTGCTCATTGCCGTTTACCTGGCTATTGTAAATAAAAAACTCCCGAACCCAAAACAGTCTTTAGCGATATTTTTAGCCATTGCAGGTACTTTCTTATTGGTTACTCATGGAAGTGTGAAAACTCTTTCGATATCCACTGCCGGACTTGTCTGGGGGCTGTTGTCTGCCTGTGCCCTGGCGTATTACACAGTAAAGCCGGTAAGGTTATTAAATAAATATCCTTCTGCATTGGTTATCGGGTGGGGCATGACCATCGGAGGAATTGGTTTTTCGTTTGTTCATGCGCCCTGGAAAGTTTCCGGAGTTTGGGATAGTTACACCTGGGCGTTTACTGTGTTCATCATCGTCTTAGGGAGTCTGATATCCTTTTATATTTATTTATCTGCTGTAAAAATGATTGGTGCTCAAACAACGAGTTTACTTGCCTCAGCTGAACCCCTATCAGCAACAGTGATGGCTGTGTTTTGGTTAAATGTTCCTTTTGTTTTTATGGACTGGCTCGGGACAATTTGTATCGTCATCACCATTTTATTATTAGCCAGAGGGGATCGAAAGGGGGTTTGGAAAATACCGGGAGTTCTTAGGCCGGGCATCAAATCCTGATGTCCTGTTCATCCGCATCATCTTTTGCTTATTAATATTTCTATCAGTAGGTGTTTTTGACGAATCTTAACCATTCTATAATATACAGATGCCTTACCTTTAATAGCAACAATTTTAGATAGAATGTGTTGGTTTCTTACTCAATTTCATAAAAAATATCCCCATGGCAAAAGCGAAAGTAAAACCCCCAATTACTGTTGAGCAAATTTCAGAAAGTTATATAGATTACGTATTAACTAATAATGAACCACCGAAATCTGTTTATGTATTTTCAAAAATGTTGGGAATAAATGAATCGGAGTTTTATAACTATTTCGCCTCCTTCGAAGCTATTGAAAGTAATTTATGGGAATCATTGACAAGTAAAACGATTACTCTTTCTGCTTCGCAGGAAATTTGGGCACAATATTCATCCCGGGAAAAAACACTTTCCTTCTTTTACAGCTATATAGAATTACTAAAATCCAGACGGAGTTTTATTGTATACAGTTTAAAAAACAAATGCAATAGTCTTATCACACCCTCAACTCTATCCCGCACCAGAATTGTCTTTGAAGAATTTGCAGAACAAATTTTACAGGAAGGACTGGAAACAGGAGAACTTGCAGATAGAAAATTATTTACAAAGAGATACAAAGATGCTCTGTGGATTCAATTTAAATTTATCGTAAACTTCTGGATTCAAGACAGTAGTGCTGAGTTTGAAAAAACGGATGAGGCAATTGAAAAAGGAATAAATGTTACGTTCGATTTATTTCAACGTTCACCTATTGATAATCTGTTTGAATATGGGAAATTCTTATCTCAGAATACGAAGTTTAAAGAAAAAATGGGATTATGAAGACACAGGAATCCATGCCGGTAAGTAAAGTGGAGCGGTCAGCAAAATTTGTAAAAACCGGTTTTCAAATAGGTGGAAATTATCTAAAACATTATTCTAAAAAATTGTTTAACCCCGATTTGGATAGGGAACAATTAAATGAAGATAACGCCTCTGATATCTATAACTCTCTGAGCCAATTAAAAGGTTCGGCACTTAAGATAGCTCAGATGTTGAGCATGGATAAAAACATTTTGCCAAAAGCTTATGTCAATAAATTTACCCAGGCACAATACAATGCTCCGCCACTATCAGGCCCATTGATTATGCGCACTTTTACAAAAAGTTTTGGGAAATCTCCGCAACAGATTTTTGATACATTCAATATTCAATCTGTACAGGCTGCCTCCATTGGGCAGGTGCATGAAGCAACTCTTAATGGGAAAAAGTTGGCTGTAAAAATTCAATATCCCGGAGTGGGAGATAGTATTTCTTCTGATTTGAGAATGGTCAAACCAATTGCATTTCGCCTTCTGGGAATGAGCGAGAAAGAGTTGAGTATTTACATTAATGAGGTAGAAGAAAGATTGCTGGAGGAAACGGATTATGAATTAGAACTCAAGCGATCTATTGAGTTTTCGAAAGCATGCAAAGAGTTGAAGAACGTTGTTTTTCCTGATTATTACAAAGAGTTTTCTTCTTCAAAAATTATTACAATGGATTGGGTAGATGGACTTCATTTAAAGGAGTTCTTACTCACCAAACCATCACAGGAATTAAGAAATAAGATTGGGCAGGCTCTGTGGGATTTTTATAATTTTCAGCAACATAAAATCCGTGCTGTTCATGCTGATCCGCATCCCGGAAATTTTTTGATCACACCCGATGAGAATTTAGCGGTGATTGATTTTGGATGTATCAAAGAGTTACCTTCTGATTTTTATTATCCTTTTTTTGGATTAGTAGGCAAAAATGCCATGAACGACAAGAAGGCGACTATTAAAGCGTTCAGGCAATTAGAAATGATCCTTCCGGAGGATACTCCAAAGCAGGTTGAATTTTATTATGAAGCATATAAGGACATGATCGGTCTTTTTGGAAGACCATATACTGATTCACAATTTGATTTTAGCCAAAACGATTTTTTTGAAAAACTATATGAATATGGCGAGAAAATTTCTAAAATGCCGGAGTTTAAACAGGCCCGTGGAACCAAGCATTTTATTTATATAAACAGAACAAATTTTGGACTTTATACCATTCTTCATGATTTACAAGCAACCGTAAGAACGGATACGTATACTCCTGAATTGGACCTTTCAGCTTTGTAAATTTGAAAAAGTAACGAGTTCTCCATCTCTAATCTCATGCATATGTTGAGTTATTGGGAATCACAATCCTTCCTGCACTATGATTTTATTATCATCGGCTCCGGAATTACCGGTTTAAGTACTGCTATTGAGCTAAAAGAAAGATATCCTAAAAGAAGAGTTTTGATTTTAGAAAGAGGACTTCTGCCAACCGGTGCCAGCACACGTAATGCCGGATTCGCTTGTTTGGGAAGTGTAACAGAATTATTGGATGATTTGGAAAACTCCACGGAAGATGAGGTGGTCAGATTGTTTGAATGGCGGAAAAAAGGTCTGGAAAAACTTAGAAAAAGATTAGGTGATGAAACTATAGGTTACGCAGAGCGCGGAAGTTTTGAATTAATCTCTGAAGATGAAAAAGAAGCACTGGGCAAAATAGAATACCTGAATCAGTTATTGAAAGGGAGCGTCGAAAAGCCGGTGTACAAATTGGCCAATGATCAGATTGATGAATTTGGGTTTTCCAGGAAAAAAGTTATTTCATTAATTGAAACGAACGGGGAAGGCGAGTTGCATACGGGTAAAATGATGAGAGCCTTAATTGATCGGGCACTATCATTGGAAATCGAAATAAAAACCGGAGCGAATGTTCAATCTTATTTGCAGGAAAATAAAAGCGTTTCAGTACAGGTATGGAATCCGTTTTCCCGGGAAAAGTTACTATTTCTTGCGGGTAAATTAATTCTTTGTACCAATGCTTTTACTTCTGAACTATTGCCCGGTGAAGATATTCGTCCCGGGCGCGGACAAGTGTTGATTACTTCTCCAATAAAAAATTTAAAAATAAAAGGAATCTTTCATTTTGATAAAGGGTATTATTATTTCAGAGAAATAGATGGCCGGATACTTTTGGGAGGTGGAAGAAACCTGGATTTTCTTACGGAAGAAAATACTTCCTTCGAATTAAATGATCAAATTCAACAAGTGTTGGAAGAGAAATTAAGGGATATCATTCTTCCGGGGATTTCATTTTCAATAGACCAGCGATGGAGCGGAATAATGGCTTTTGGTGCCAATAAATTTCCGATCATCCGCAAGTTTTCCGAAAACGTTTACGGGGCATTCCGTCTTGGTGGAATGGGAGTAGCCCTGGGAAGTAAAGTAGCCGAAAAACTTGCGGATTTAATTGTGGAAACGGATTAATTTTTTTTAAGGAAAAAAAATCCAGGACACCTTATTAAGGCTTATTTCCTTCTTTTGGAAAAATGATCTTTGGAACATATTTCTTCGCTTCTTCGAAAGGAAGCAGGCAATAGGAAATAATAATAACACCATCTCCTGGCAGACCTTTTCGTGCAGCAGGACCATTTAAACAACAAACACCGCTACCTCTTTCTCCTTTGATTAAATAAGTTTCAATTCTTTCTCCGTTATTAGAATTCACCACTTGAACTTTCTCGTTTTCAATCATACCGGCTGCATCCATTAGATCTTCATCCAATGTAAGACTGCCTACATAACTTAAATTAGCCTCTGTAATGACAGCGCCGTGAACCTTTGATTTTAAAAGTTGAATCTGCATATTTTATATACTCTTTTAGCGGCGCAAATTATCGAATTTATTTACATTTTCCATGAGCATACGTAAGAGTTAACATTTCAAAACGGATGATTTTTCTATTCGGAAACTCGCTTTTTCACTGTGATATTTGAATCAGAACGAACCCCTAACTACTAAAAGATTATTTGAAATGAAACCTCTTTGATATTGACTTTGCATTTTTAAAAAAGATCTTTTTCATGATAAAAAAACAAAGGATAATCTTGAATATGTCCTGTAAAATTTAAAGTTTCCCTTTCCCTTTCGGAGCTGTTTGTATGTCTAAACTAGTTTAACATTTAACAATTTAAGACGTTGATTGTGAAATTTTTACTCCATTTTATTTTCATAAAATGATACCTGTTTGGGCGTTTCAAAACATGGATTGGTATGGTTTTAGAACTTATAAGGGTAAATTAATCCTAACCAATAAAAATCAGAAAAACATGAAAAACCTATTTCTAACAATGATTGCAACAGCTCTTTCATTTGGTGTATTTGCTCAGGAAACAACACCTCCGAAAGACACGATACCCACAGAACAAAA
>JBDSBN010000198.1:0-6823 GCA_039921585.1 Ginsengibacter sp.
GTCATATAAATATATTAATTCTCATTCGCAGTGTCAATTCAAAATGAAATGATTATTTAATCCATAATCCTTCATTCTTTTTACACTTTTTAAATTAGCTGCAAAGAAATCGATTTTCAATTAAGAAACTGCAAGTTACTAACAGAGTATTTTACATGCTCTTTCATTTCACCTATTTAAAAAATGAGGTTAAAATACTAAGGCAATCCAAACCACGCTTCAATAGATAAGTTTCTAAAATTTTAGTTAGATCCAAACCTAGTGAAAACAACTTAAATCCGTTATAAATAATAAAATAGAATGCATTGAATATTATGAATTCCTATTCTTGGCCCATGATTAAGTAATAACAAAAGGCATACCTTCGCATCCCATTTTTAAGAAATAAAAATTTTATATTATATCCAATATGAAATAGCAATTTAAAAAATGATCACTTTAGGCAGTAAACTTGTTGCTTTTAATAACTTATAGACTACAATGAGAAAAAAAATATTTTCAGTATTAAAATTCATCATTTTCCTTGGCATAGGGGTGTTTTTAATATGGTGGCAAATAAGTAAAATGACAGAAGTGCAAAAGATTCAATTTGTTGAGTCACTTAAAAATGCCCGTTATATTTACCTTATCCCCATTATTTTAATGGCTATATTAAGCCATTGGAGTAGAGCTGTTCGCTGGAAACTCATGTTGGAACCAATGGGTTATCACCCATCAACAGCCAACACATTTTATGCGACTTTAACTGGTTATTTCGGAAATAATTTTGTACCCAGAGCAGGAGAAATCATGCGCTGTACGATGCTCTCCAAATATGAAAAGGTGCCTTTTACAAAAGCTCTTGGAACAGTCATCACAGAAAGACTTTTCGATTTTATCAGTTACCTGGTCGTTATAATGATCACTTTCCTAATCCAGATTCAAACAGTGCGGAACTTTATTACAGAAAAAGCAGAAGCTATCGTTCCTCAAGAATCCTCACTGGCACCCTGGCTTGTAGCACTTCTGATTCTGGCAATAGCCATCATATTCTTTTTTATTTCTAAAGGGCTTTATAAAAGGTATGCACAAATAGGCATCATAAAAAAAACCACCACCACAATTGCCGGACTGAAAGAAGGTGTATTTACAATCATGCATCTCAAAAAAAGAAAAGCCTTTTTATTACATACCTTATTTATCTGGTCCATGTATCTCCTACAGGTTTATGTAGGGTTTAATGCATTACAAATAACATCACACCTGGGTATTGGAGCTGCATTTAGTGTGTTATCTCTATCCACCCTGGCAATGATTATATCTCCCGGAGGAATTGGAGCTTTTCCGGTAGCAGTACAACAAGTATTGCTTATATACCATGTAGATAATATTTCCTTTGGCTGGTTGATATGGGGAGCGAATACCGGAATTATTATCATATTGGGCATTTTAAGTTTTACATTACTCCATTTTAATAATAAAAATGAAAAAGACCGACAACATACAGGTCCGCATAATAGAAGGAGCGGAAATACTAAAGCAGGCGAATCGCTGGCGCTTAAATAGCAAAACAATTGCCTTTACGAATGGTGTATTTGACATCCTGCATGAAGGGCACCTGACACTTCTTTCAAAGGCCGCTACATTTGCAGACATTTTGGTAGTCGGCGTCAACTCTGATGCTTCTGTTAAAAGATTAAAAGGGGAAAACAGACCGGTTAACAATGAAAACTCCAGAGCACTTCTTCTTGCATCCCTCATCATGGTAGATGCGGTGATCATCTTTGATGAAGATACTCCTCTGGAATTGATCTTAAAACTGGAGCCCGACGTATTAATTAAAGGAGGTGATTATTCTGTGGATACAATTGTAGGAGCTAAAGAAACTCTTGCAAAAAATGGAAGCGTAGAGATTATCCCGATTGTAGAAGGATTTTCAACAACTGGTATCATTGAAAAAATAGCGGAGAAGAATAAATAGATCCTGATATTTTATTAAAATCGAATTCCCAGGCCTCCGGATGATTTTTCCTGATAGATCGTTATTATTTTTGGTCATACTATTGTATAGTAATAAGATCGATGTCTAATCTACTAAAATCAGTGTTCATTGGATACGCCTAAAATTATTATCAGAGATATTAGCTGGCTTTCATTTAATGAAAGAGTTCTTCAGGAAGCGACAGATATTTCTGTGCCGGTAAGTAAGCGCATTGGTTTTTTCGGAATAGCATCTGGTAATCTTGATGAGTTTTTCCGGGTACGTGTAGCTACGCTCAAAAGAATGATCTCAATCGGAAACAAAGCAAATTTTCATCTTGAACATGATCCCCGGCAAATATTGGATGATATTCATCAAATCGTATCCAGACAACAAAATCAATTTCATAAAGTATGGCTGCAAATTTTATCCTGCCTTAAAGAAAAAAATATTTTTCTAGTCAATGACCAGGAATTAAATGTTGACCAGCAAAAATTTGTCCTTGAATATTTTAATGACACGGTAAGGAGCAACATCGTTCCTTTAATGATTGAAAGCATCGATACTTTTCCCACCTTAAATGACCAATCAATCTACCTGGCATGTAAGCTTTCTGATTCGGAAGCAAAAATCCCTCAACGCTATGCGCTCATAACAGTCCCCTCACAACTTTCAAGATTCCTTGTTTTACCTTCGGGCCAATCTTCAGAGTACATCATTTTATTGGAAGATGTCATCCGCTTTTGCCTCCCACTGGTATTTAGTTATTTTGATTACGATACATACTCTGCGCATATTATAAAAGTAACCCGCGATGCAGAAATAGATATCGATATGGATATGGATGAATCCATCATTCTACAATTAAAAAAAGGAATCAAAAACCGTAAGAAAGGAAAGCCGGTTCGTTTCACATTTGATAAGGATATTGATAACGGCCTGCTTAATTATCTCATCAAAAAACTGGGTCTCTCCAGCAAAGATAATATCCTGGCTGGCGGGCGCATCCATAACTTTAAAGACTTTACAGAATTTCCAAATTCTGTATTTCAATTGAATAATATCCAAAAGAAGCCATTTATTCACCCACTTTTACAAGAAGCTAAAAGTGTTACAGAAGAAATTTTAAATAGAGATATTCTTTTAAGTTTCCCTTACCATTCATTCGATTCTGTTATCGACCTGTTACGCGAAGCAGCGATTGTGCCTGAGGTGATGAGCATAAAGATAACATGCTACAGACTGGCATCTGATTCCAAGATCATTAATGCATTGATTAATGCAGTCAGGAATGGAAAAGCAGTAACAGTTGTCCTGGAGTTACGCGCCCGATTTGACGAAGAGGCAAATATGGAATGGAAAAGCATTTTGGAAGATGCGGGTGTTCAGGTTTTTATGGGAACGCAAAATATAAAAGTCCATGCAAAAATCTGTTCCATATCAAAACAAATAAAAAATCAAATCATACATTACGGTTTTGTAAGCACTGGAAATCTGAATGAAAATACTAGTTCCATATATGGAGATCACTGTTTGCTTACGTCTGATAAAACAATCATGGAAGATGTAAACAGAGTTTTTAATTACCTGGAGAATCCTAAAAACCAGGAATTACTTAAAGATTGTAAAACATTATTGGTTAGTCCCTTTTCCATGCGCAAACAATTAAATTCTTTTATTAATAAAGAAATTAAAAACGCGAAAGAAAAAAAGCCGGCTGCAATTACGCTAAAATTAAATTCCCTGAGTGACCAAAGGCTGATATTAAAATTATACACTGCCGCAAAACATGGAGTGAAAATTAAAATGATTATCAGGGGTATTTGCTGCATGCTCACACAAAATAAAAAGTTCCGAAGAAAAGTAAAAGCCATCAGCATTGTAGATGAGTATTTAGAACATGCAAGAGTTATGATTTTTGATAATGATGGAAAAGAATCTGTTTACATTTCTTCAGCAGACTGGATGGTGCGAAATATTGACCACCGAATCGAGGTTGCTTGCCCCATTTATGATAAGGAGATAAAACAGGAATTAATGGACATTCTCAATATTCAGTTAAGCGATAACGTAAAGGCAAGAATTTTAAATAATCAACAATCTAATGAATACGTACCTTCAGAAACTGAATCCAGGATTCGTTCCCAGGTAGAAATCTATCATTATCTTTTAAATAAAAAATATACCGCAATTGAAACTGGCAGCAATTGATATTGGCAGCAATGCTGCAAGATTATTAATTACCGAAGTGGTTAAAAACGCTGATAAAACCGAATCTTTCAATAAGTTAGCGCTCGTAAGAATTCCTTTGAGACTGGGTTTTGACGTATTTGAAACAGGGAAAATTTCGCAAAAAAAGACCAGCCTGTTTTTAGAAACAATGCAAGCATATCATCATTTGATTAATGCCTATGAGATTAAACATTTTAAAGCCTGCGCCACCTCTGCCATGCGGGAAGCTTCTAATGCAAAGGAAATTATTCAACTGATCAAAAAGGAAACAGGCATTAAGCTGGAAATTATATCAGGCACTGAAGAAGCATCATTTGTCTTTGAAAACCATATTGCCGAAAGACTCAATAAGAATCGGTCTTATTTATATATTGATGTAGGTGGCGGAAGCACAGAACTCACCTTTTTCAGTAAGAACAAATTGATATTTAAAGATTCATTTGACATTGGAACGATCCGGTTATTAAAAAATCAGGTACAGGATCATCTCTGGGATGAAATGAAAGAAAGCATCCAAAATAAAACAAAAGGACATTCAAAAATTATAGCAATTGGTTCGGGAGGGAATATCAATAAAGTCTATTCTTTAAGTAATAAAAAAGACAAGAAAATGCTTAACCTGGCTTTACTGAAAAATTATTTTAAACAGATGGCCAAGCTTTCATTAGAGGAGCGGATGTCATTGTATAATTTAAAAGAAGACCGTGCAGATGTTATTATCCCGGCACTTCAGATTTATATTAATGTGATGAGCTGGGCTGAAGCAGATGAAATTTATGTACCTAAAATCGGATTGGCCGATGGTCTCATAAAGCATCTATGGAAAGAGATAAATAAATAGCCATTTACATAATTATATTTCCCAATCAAAAAGATATCCATCTTGCTTACCTGTATTTATACTTATATTCCCGAAATAAGAAACATGAATGCCATTATTAACACCGTTTCACTTTAAAAATTTCTATTTTTGTAGGTACGATTATTTAGCGGATTTGTTTATTCTAATGCAGGGCATTTCCTTTCAATCGATTAAAAAAAAAATAAAAAATGTCCGTTAATAAAGAAGTAAAAAAAATAACCACCCACACCCTGCAAAAAATGAAGGAGTCTGGCGAAAAGATATCCATGCTTACGGCCTATGATTATTCATTTGCCAAAATATTCGATGAAGCAGGAGTCGAAATTCTGTTGGTAGGAGATAGTGCAAGTAATGTCATGGCAGGCCATGATACAACATTACCAATTACTTTGGATCAAATGATCTACCATGCAGCTTCTGTGGTAAGAGGTGCAAACAGATCCTTAATTATCGTAGATCTTCCTTTTGGAACCTATCAGGGGGATAGCAAAGAAGCATTAAAATCAACGATTAGAATCATGAAAGAAACGGGTGCGCATGGTATCAAACTCGAAGGTGGTGCGGAAATCATAGAATCTGTCAAGAGGATTGTTGGAGCGGGTGTACCCGTGATGGGACATCTCGGATTAACTCCTCAATCAATCTATAAATTTGGCACTTATGTAGTCAGAGCTAAAGAAGAGGAAGAAGCTGACAAACTAAAAAGTGATTCACTACTTTTGCAGGAAGCCGGCTGTTTTGGAATTGTATTAGAAAAAATACCTGCTGTACTTGCACGGGAAGTATCGCAGAATTTAACTGTTCCAACAATTGGAATCGGCGCAGGAAATGGATGTGATGGACAGGTTTTGGTTATGCATGATATGCTTGGGATTAATGTTGATTTTAAACCCAGATTTCTAAGAACATATCTTAATATGCACGAACAAATCACCCAGGCGATTCATCAATATATTGGTGATGTAAAAAGTGGCGATTTCCCGAACGAGAAAGAACAATATTGAGTATTCAAAGCTCAAAACGTATACTTGAATAAAAACTAAAATAAACAAAATAACATGCAAGGATTTTTAAAGGATTTAAAGATTACTGAAATAAACAAAGGAGTGTCTACCGGCACTAAATGGATGACTACCTCCGGAGAAAATTTCATTTCGTATTCTCCTGTTGACGGCAAGAAAATTGCCACTGTAAACTCTTGTGATAAAAGAAGTTTTGACATTGTTTTGGAAACTGCAGAAAAGGCGTTTCAGGAATGGCGCACCTGGACTGCACCTGCTCGTGGCGAAGTTGTCAGACAGATTGGAAATGAATTACGTAAGAATAAAGAAACCCTGGGTAAACTGGTGAGTTATGAAATGGGAAAAAGTTTACAGGAAGGTCTGGGCGAAGTACAAGAGATGATTGATATATGCGATTTTGCTGTGGGGCTTTCCAGACAATTATATGGTTTAACCATGCACAGTGAAAGACCCGGACATAGAATGTATGAGCAATATCATCCATTAGGGGTAGTAGGGGTTATTTCAGCATTTAATTTTCCTGTAGCAGTATGGAGCTGGAATGCCATGTTAGCGTGGGTTTGCGGAGATGTTTGCATTTGGAAGCCATCTGAAAAAACACCCTTGTGTGCAATAGCCTGTATGAATATTGTAACTACGGTATTTGCAAATAATCAGGTGCCCGAAGGTGTAAACAATTTAATAATTGGAAATAGAGAAATGGGTGAATGGATGAGCAACGATAAAAGAATTGAACTTATTTCTGCT
>JBDSBN010000199.1:0-7788 GCA_039921585.1 Ginsengibacter sp.
ATATCGGGTTATTTGAAAGTAATGCATGTGGACTTTCAAGTGTTTTAGCCACCAAACAGGGAAATATATTGGATTGTGATGGTGGTGGTGGCACAACAACAAGAATATCCCCAAACCCAACTAATGGACAGCTTACGGTTGCGGTAACAGATATAAAAACTACCAGAAATTCTATAAAGGCTTTAATTGTAAGAAATAAAATGGGCAGAATTTTCACCAAAATGGAATTTCCAAAAGGTGTAACTCAACACACATTTAATATTAGTAATTTACCAAATGACCTGTATTTAATTGAGATTTTTGACGGTAAAGTATGGTTAAAACATAAAGTTATACTTCGAAACTAGCCTTAAAAGGGATGCTTACAACCCTGCCTGTGTTGGCGTCATCGCCGACACAATCCATACTAGCCTTTCAAACCCTATTAAATACTCTTTAACTCTAAAATGAAACAATTGCAAAAAACATCTCAATAAAAAATTTTCGATTATAAAAAAACATTTTTAAAAAAGTGTTTTTTTAATTTTACGCAAAAAAGATAATTACCTTCATTGCTTTAAATTTAATTTTGAAATGAGAAAATCACCTATAGTACTGCTTATTTGCATCACGTTTATGTTAAATAGTTGTATGAGTGACGGCGAAGTAAACCTAAGCGATCCGCTGATTTCCGGACGCGGATTCATCGAATCGGCTTTAAAAGCTGATTATGTAAAAGCTGACCAATATTTATTACAGGATAGTACCAATGAGCAATATCTTAAAGGACTCATAGAATTTAATAAAAACAGCACAAAAGCTGAAAGAGAAAATTATCGTGATGCCAGTATTATTATTGATTCCCTTGTACAGGTGTCTGACAGCATCAATATTTTATACTATAAAAACAGTTATAAAAAGGAACCATCCAGATTGAAATTGATTAAATCAGAAAATGTTTGGTTGGTAGATTTTAAATATAGTTTTAATGATGAAGAATAGATAACAAAAAAACTTATGCGATTAATTTTGTTAATTGGATTTGGAAGTTTCATCGGAGGTGTCAGCCGTTATCTTGTCACCTTATTTATTCAAAATAAATATTTATCCTCCTTTCCATTTGGAACAATGGCAGTGAATATTATCGGTTGTTTCCTCATTGGACTTGTATATGGACTGAGTGATAAAGGAACCTTCAATGCAGAATGGCGCATTTTTTTAGCTACCGGAATATTAGGAGGATTTACAACTTTTTCCTCATTTTCGCACGAAACGATTACATTACTTCGGGAAGAACATTATTTATATGCTTTTGCGAATGTTGGACTCAGTATTATTTTAGGATTGACCGCTACAATTGCCGGCATCCTGCTAATTAAAAACATTTAAGAAATTTCTATAAAAGAATAAAAGAACGATACCTAAAAAATCAGATTGTTAACTTAAACACCCTAATCAATTGAAAAAGACCTTACAAGTTCTACATCCATGGCATGGTGCCTCTTTTGGAGATAATGCTCCCGAAACAGTAAACGCCCTCATTGAAATACCACAGGGATCGAAAACCAAATATGAAATAGATAAAGAAACCGGATTGCTGAAACTGGACAGAGTGATTTACTCCTCCTTTCACTACCCAATAAATTATGGATTTATTCCTCAAACGTTAGGAAAGGATGGTGACCCTTTGGATATTTTAGTGATGTGCACAGAAGCTATTCAACCTCTTTGTCTGGTAGAAGCATTGGTTATCGGCAATATGCAAATGATCGATACGAACCTGATCGACGATAAAATTATTGCCATTGCCATTAATGATCCCGGAGTAAATTATATTACCTCCCTGGATGCCCTACCCTCTCACTTTTTTAGTGTATTACGAAATTATTTTGAGCAGTATAAAGTATTGGAGGATAAGGAAGTAAAAATCAATGATTTCCAAAATAAAGAAAAAGCTTTTGAAATCATTAATGAGTCCATCCAATTCTATAAAGAAACTTTTCCTGAATAATTAATATCAATGAAGGGCTAAAGTTAGAATAGTCTTTCCGCTGAAAATAATTTCTGGAAATAAATGAATATTCGTCTCCCTTTCTTTAAAGATCAGGCTTGGTGTGTTTTACATTTCACAAAATTGGTATAAGTTTTAATTTGTGGAGTACAACTAACAATAATATCCACTAACTTTAACTTGTAACCCTATTTAAAAATTTATTCAATAACTTTTTAATACAAAGTAGTAATGAACCTTAATTTTCAAGGCCTGATCCCTGCTGAATTTGATGACAATTCCAGAGTTTGGGTTTATCAAAGCAACAGACCATTCGATGTCAATGAAGCTTTACAGATTGAAGATATTCTCCAAAATTTTTGTAAAGAATGGAATAGTCACGGAAGCTCTGTAAAGGGATATGCCAATTTATTTTTTGGTCAATTCATTATAATACTCGCTGATGAAACCCTGACGAAAGTTGGCGGGTGCAGTACGGATAGTTCTGTGCGGCTCATCAAAAATATTGAACAGGATTTCAATGTACAATTGACAGACCGATTGTTACTGGCATTTATTGTCAAGGAAAAGATTCAATTGTTTTCCCTGGAAGAAATAAATCTTGCCCTGGAGGATACAATCATCTCGGGAAACACCTTGTATTTCAATAATACTATTTTAACCAAAAAAGATTTGATGTCTCATTGGATTATACCCTTAAAGGATAGCTGGCTTGCTCAACGACTTCCCTTAATCGTGTAAAAGTCTCACTTGTGTCATGAATAGTGTTTTTGCATTTTACTGATAGCGTATTCTCCTCTTATTTATTTGAAACGAATGTTTTAAAACCCATAATAATAAATCCCGAATTCTTTCGGGATTTATTATTTCATATAAAAAACTGACATCCTGTCGCGATATTTATTTATTATCTTTGCCCGCTGAATAAATAATATAAAATGCTGGAATTTTCAATTGATAAAAAACATGATGAACAGAGGCAATGAGAAGCATTGGCAGCTCAGCATCTTTCAGGCGAAACATTTGTTAAACGTTTTTATATAGAAAGCTATGGATGTGCTATGAACTTTGCAGATAGCGAAGTGGTGGCTTCTATTCTTCAGGAAAACGGATACGGAATTACGCAAAACCATCTTGAAGCAGACATTATTTTCATTAATACCTGCTCCATTCGTGAAAAGGCAGAACTTACTGTGCGTAAAAGGTTGACAGAATTTAGAAAAGTCAAACAATATAATCCGGGTTTGCTTATTGGAGTGTTGGGATGCATGGCCGAAAGACTAAAAGCTAAATTCCTGGAAGAAGAAAAACTGGTCGATATAGTAGTCGGACCAGATGCATATAGATCCCTTCCAGGTCTTATTGAAGAAGCAGATGGAGGTCAAAAGGGCGTAAATGTGTTATTAAGCAGGGAAGAAACCTATGCAGACATTTCTCCTGTGCGCCTGAACAGCAATGGGGTTACTGCTTTTGTGAGCATCATGCGCGGCTGCAATAATATGTGCTCATTTTGTGTCGTTCCCTTTACACGCGGGCGGGAAAGAAGCCGCAATCCGCAATCCGTATTAAAAGAATGTTCCGACCTGTTTCATGAAGGTTATAGAGAAGTGACCCTTTTAGGGCAAAATGTTGATAGTTACCAATGGAATAAACCAGAAGAAGAAAGTGTGGTTTCTTTTGCGAATCTTCTCGAAGAAGTTGCAAAAATTTCCCCACTATTAAGAGTAAGATTTTCTACCTCACATCCAAAAGATATCACTGATGACGTACTCTTCACCATGAAGAAATACGACAACATATGCAAAAATATTCACCTGCCGGTGCAAAGTGGAAGCACCCGTATATTGCAACTGATGAACCGGACATATACCCGCGAATGGTATATTTCCAAGGTGGACAGGATTCGTAAAATCCTTCCGGGTTGTAGCATTTCCACAGATTCTATAACAGGGTTTTGTACCGAAACTGAGGAAGATCATCAGGACACTTTGAGCCTTTTTGAATATTGTGAATACGATCTTGCCTATATGTATTTTTATTCTGAACGTCCGGGTACACTTGCTGAAAGAAGATTTGAAGATGATGTGCCTTTGGAAGTAAAGAAAAGAAGATTGCAGGAAATTGTCGCATTGCATAGAACGCATTCATTAAAAAGCATGGAGAGAGATGTCGGCCAGGTATTTTCGGTATTAATTGAGGGAGATTCTAAAAAGAGTGATCAGGATTGGGCCGGAAGAACAGATCATAACAAATTGGTTGTATTTCCCAAAACAGGAAATTTAAAAAAAGGAGATTATGCAAATGTTTTCATAGACTCCTGTACAAGCGCTACCTTATTAGGGACCGCTTTAATTTAAAAAAACCTTTTAATTACATTAAAGAATACTTATTACAGATAATATGGATCAACAAGCGATTAGAAACAGATTTGGAATCATCGGCTCCTCAACCGGGTTGTCGTATGCGTTGGATGTCGCTATCCGTGTGGCCAATACAGATTTAAGTGTTTTAATCAATGGTGAAAGTGGTGTAGGTAAAGAAGTATTTTCTCATATAATCCATTCCCTTTCGGCACGTAAACACAATCCTTTTATTGCCGTTAACTGTGGCGCTATTCCTGAAGGAACGATTGATTCTGAATTATTCGGACATGAAAAGGGTTCCTTTACAGGAGCTGTAGATAGCAGAAAAGGATATTTTGAAGCAGTCAATGGCGGAACGATTTTTCTGGATGAAATTGGAGAACTTCCGTTGGGAACTCAGGCAAGATTATTACGTGTGTTGGAAACAGGTGAGTATATCCGTGTAGGATCTTCCAAGGTGCAAAAGACGGACGTAAGAGTGATCGCTGCTACAAACAGAGATTTGCTGGAAAGAACGCATACCGGAAGATTCAGAGAGGATTTATATTACCGCCTGAATACTGTTCCGATTAAAGTGCCCCCATTACGTGAACGTAAGGAAGATATTCCCCTTTTATTTAGAAAGTTCGCAGTGGATTTTGCAGAAAGATATAAAGCACCTCCTATCCAATTAGAAGATGAAGCAATAAATTTATTGATCAATTATCCGTGGCCGGGAAATGTGCGGCAATTGAAAAATATGGCAGAACAACTTTCTGTTCTATCAAAAGATAAACTCATCACTTCTGAAGAACTAAAAAGGTTTTTGCCTACTTCAGCTTTTAGTCAATTACCCGTTCTTGCATCACACCATCAATCCGGAGCAGAACAAAAAGAGTTTGCGAATGAGAGAGAAATTCTTTATAAATTGTTTTTTGACGTAAAGAAAGATGTAACCGAATTAAAAAGAATGTTTTTTGAAGCCATGCAGAATAATCCTGGTGGATTAAGTCCTGCCGGCAACTATCAAAATGAGCCTTTCTTGAATGATTACTCTGCAGAACACCATTCGCCGGCAATTGCTTCCAGTCAACCTGTGGTAATCAGTCCGGACAAAATCGATAATCATCAGGAAGTCGACGAATCATTAAGCATTATGGATGCAGAAAAAGAGTTGATCATTAAAGCTCTTAAAAAACACAGAGGCAAAAGAAGAGATGCTTCCAGTGATCTAGGCATCAGTGAAAGGACTTTATACAGAAAACTTAAAGAGTACGATATAACGGAATAAAAGTAAAATACTTACCACTTACAGAAACAACGAATGAAAATCAAACATCAAATAAAACTGTTTTTCCCCCTGGCTCTGATTTTTATCACAATGAGTTTTGCCACGTGCAAATATTCAACAAAAGATACAGCCCCTATTCCACCGGAGGTGAAAACATTTCGGGTGAATTATTTAGAAAATAAGGCCCGGTATATCAATCCGCAACTTTCGCCGCAACTCACAGAAAAAGTAAAGCAAAAAATTATCAGTCAAACCAGGCTAAGACAGGTAAATGATGATGATGCTCATTATGATATTGGCGGATATATCACAGATTACAGTGTTGTTACCAGTGGAGTTTCTAATCAACAGGCAGGTAGAAACAGATTAAACATTACCTTTCATCTGATATTCAAGAATACATTGGATAACACCAAAAACTTTGAAGCAGATCTTACAAGTAATTACGATTTTGATGCGAATTTATCCTTGCAGCAAGCCGAAGCTCTTCTAAGTGAACAAATATTAAAAAACGTCAGTGAAGGAATTTTTAATAAAATCTTTTCTAACTGGTAAACTAATTAAATGCAAACAGGAACAAACTTTTCGGATAGTTTCACGACCATATATGAAGATGAACTGCCGTTTCTTGAAAAAACAGTCAAGGATTTTCCGGCAAGTCCCTTTGCTTTGTTCTTGCTTTTGCAAAGTTATAAAAGAACAGAAAATGCACGCTTTAAGGAATTGGAGCAAAAAGCGGCTGTGTATTTTCCAAACACAAATTGGCTGCAATACCAACTGTCCGGACCTCCTTCAATCGAATCAATCCCTGAACAAAGCTTGTCTTCAAAAGAACAAGATGAAGAGGTTTTTGTAGAAAATGCAGACGAATCCGGTGTAACATCCGTTTTTCCGCCAGATCAGGAATCGGACAATTCAAATCAGGTTCTTCCTGAAAAGGATATTGAAAAAGCAGCTATTGCGGAGATGGAAAAAGAAGAGATGGTTGAGTTTGTGCAGGGCGAAGAGGCAGAAAATTTCGAGGATTCATACGTTGCAGAAGAAATAAAAAAAGAAACAATTACAGATGACTCATCCGAAACAAATAAGATTGCAGAGACGGAAATAGAAAAAAATGAGGATGGCGAAACAGATGATTCGGAAGAAATCGTTCAAGGTGATCATAGCACCGCAACGATTCCTGATCAGGAGGTAAAATCAGAGGAGTCAGAGTTTCATTCTGAAGAAACCTCATCAGACACCAAAGAAGCGTCTTCTAAAACAGAAAACCAAACTGGTAGCCCGGAAGAGCTATCCACTTCACCTGCCCCTATACCCTTCAAGAAATTTGAAACTGCAGAAGAAAGTCAGGATTTAGAATTTGAACCTCTTCATACCATCGACTATTTTGCTTCCCAGGGAATTATCATCCCGGAAGAAGCCTTAATGGATGACAAACTCGGAAAACAAGTAAAAAGTTTTACGGACTGGTTAAAAAGTATGAAAAAACTACATCCCGGAAAACTTCCGGAGCAAAATGAAGTGGTCGAAAAAATTATTCAATCTTCGGCAGAGCTCTCAAATGAAGACGCAGGGATACTGACAGAGTCCATGGCAGAGGTTTTGCTCAAACAAGGCAAGAGAGAAAAAGCCATAGAAATGTTTGAAAAATTAAGTTTGATGAATCCCTCTAAAAGTATTTACTTTGCAGCCAAAATAGAAAGCTTAAAAAACAAATAAACATGTTATACTTGTTCGTTATATTGATCATACTCGCATCAGTCATCCTGGGTGTCATTATATTAATTCAAAACCCAAAAGGTGGAGGACTGAATTCAGCCCTTGGAGGATTTGGTAATCAGTTGATGGGTGTAAGGCAAACCACAGATGTACTTGAAAAAGGTACCTGGGTTGTAGCTTCGATCATTGGCATTTTATGCATCACTTCTGCACTTTTCATTCCAGCTCAATCAGGTGGAGTAAATTCAAGAGACAGATTGATCCAGGAAGCTCCTGTAGGAACTCCTGTAGCGCCTCAAAACACTACACCATTTGCAGCACCGCAAACGGCACCAACGCCAGCGCCGGCTCCAGCACCTGCTCCTCAACAATAAGGATAAAAATATTTATAGAACCCTGTCTTTACAAAAAAGACAGGGTTTTTTATTCGGGTTAGAATTCAAAAG
>JBDSBN010000200.1:0-4519 GCA_039921585.1 Ginsengibacter sp.
GTAGTAGCATAGCTGCTGATATCAGACTCTCCATCATGTATTTTTCGGATATTTTCATTCACCAGCATTAGCCATTTTTGTTTATCGTTTTTATTAAGCAGTGACTCAGGTAATCCATCTACTTCGCCATCCTCTTTATCCATCAAATGGACGAATTCATGAATGCCTGTATTATGTGGTTGGTCTCTTTGAAAAAAGCCATGATGTAGGGCTGCTTTTGACAGAATCATCGATCCCTGCAAAGGTCCTGTTCCCACCATTCCCAGTGTGTTTCTCTCATACCCGTTTGTCAGGAACTCCTCTCTGTTAAAAGTTCCGGGATAGAGGATAACAGACTTAAGATTAAAATATTTATAAGAAGGAAAATAAAAAACAGGAATCACTGCACTGGAGGCAACCAGCAGTTGATCGATATCTTCCACTTCAGTGTGGACACTCTCAATTTGAACATATCCCAAAAATTCTTTTAGTTTCTCTTCAAAAAGCTTTTTATTCTTATTGGACAATCTTGAATAAAAAGCAACATGATTAGTTAACAGGTCCCGATAATTTGCCGGGAGTTCAATTTTCTTTGGAGGTTTTTTATAGAAAATAGCAAATAACACAATGCAAGTCAGAAAAACTAATATAATTACCGGAGCCATAGGCTCAAATTTAAAGGAAACTATTTTGATTGTTGTTAGTATTTCATTTTGAAAAGCATTCAGAATCTGCCTCTTTATTTCCTTCATTTGGTATTTATCCTACAAAAGCTTATGGGCTGAATTAACTTCTGTTCTGATTCAATTTTTCATCTATTCTTTACCCTAATATAGTTTTTTGGATATGACTTGCTAAAATATTTGATAGAGTAAAAGGGGGCCTTTGCCAGGCCTTGGATATGAGATAATTTTTTATCTATGTTTTTCGAATTATACAGCCGCTTTCGCTTAGGAATGGAGACATTTTTTTGAATCAATTCAGAAAAGGAGTTATTTGTGCAAATTTGTATATGGTAAAGAGTTTTACTGGAAATATTTTTTTTAACAAAAAGTTAATTTATGCACTATATTTCATATTATTGTTGTCAAATTAAATCAAAACTAACATGAGAAAAATTATTCCACTCTTTCTGATGCTATTTGTATTTTCACAAATGGCATTCTCTCAAACGAGAAAAATTACGGGAAAGGTGACCGATGAAAAAGGCCAACCTGTTCCCAGCGCTTCTGTTACCATAAGAGGAACAGGAATTGGCGTATCCACAAATAGTGAAGGTTCTTTCACATTAAATGCGACACCAAACGCCCGAATCCTTGTTGTTTCGGCCGTAGGGTTTACAGAAGAAAGCGTTGATATTGGCAATCGATCAGAGGTAAACGTTACCTTAAAAATTGCTAGCGGCAACCTCGATGAAGTCGTTGTGATGGGTTACGGTACTTCCCGGCGCAGTGAAATAACAGGAAATATTGCCACTGTTAAGGCAGATGCCGTCCAAAACAAACCTGTTCAAACGTTTGATCAGGCATTAGCAGGTCAGGCTCCAGGTGTACAAGTAACTTCTGGAAGTGGCGTACTTAATTCAGCTCCTGTTTTTAGAATTCGGGGTACAAACTCCATTTCTTTGAGTAGTTATCCATTAATCATTATTGATGGTGTTCCTAGTTTTACTGGTGATTACAGTTCTACACAGGCTGCAGCAAATCCTTTAGCGGCTATTAATCCGGAGGATATTGAATCCATTGAGATTGCAAAAGATGCTTCTTCTACAGCAATCTATGGTAGCCGTGCAGCGAATGGTGTTTTATTTATTACCACCAAGAAAGGAAAAAAAGGGCAGGTAAAGGTTAATTATAATGGATGGGTAGGATTTACTACACCTTTTGGTATGCCTAAAGTATTCAATGCAAAAGAATATGTTGAATTTAAATCTCAGGCTGTTGCAAATAATCCGGCAGCCTCTGCGACAATAAAATATATTCCAACACAAGATGCTAATGGAAAGGATATAGATACAAGGTGGTATGACCATGTATATCGGAACGCATTTTCACATAATCACAATATTAATGCGGCAGGCGGAGGTGAAAATACTTCCTACTATTTTTCTGCCGGATATTCAGATCAGGAAGGTATTTTTAGAGAAAATAATTTTAAAAGGTTTAATACACTTTTAAATGCAGATAGTAAATTTGCCGACATTTTTACGGTAGGTGGTAAACTTTCTTATTCAAATGAACAAAATCTTGCTGCCACAAACTCCGGATCTTTATCTGGTGGTGCATTTGGAACAGCGGGACTGGGCAGAATAGCCGTTGTATTACCTCCTATATTATCTCCTTATAGAAATGACGGCACTTTAAACACCAATGGAGCTGCAATTGGTAGTGCAGATAACATCAAAGGAATCTCATCGCTAGGTTATTTTAACCCTGTAGTTGCATTGAAAAATAACAGAGAAAATAATGAAATCAACCGTATTCAGTCAAATGCCTATTTTCAAGTAAAACCTGTTGCTGATTTAACTTTAAGAACGGTTTATGGTATCGATTATTTATTGATAGATAACGATATTTTCTGGTCGCCAAAAGGAAGTGATGGTTTCAGTTATAACGGTTACGCATGGGCAGGAAATAGTATCTACAAAACAGGAGTTTGGACTACTACCGCTCAATTTTCTCCAAAAATCGCCGATGTTCATAATTTGAACATTTTAGCGGGAATTGAACAAACAAAAAGAGAAAGTCATGGATCCGGGATACAAAGAGAAAACCTTTCTGATCCTGACTATGATGTCATTCAGGCTGGTTTTACAATCAACAACCCTGTAAACCTGTTTAGAGGCCAAAACTATCTTTTTTCTACCTTTGGATCATTAGGGTATAATTATGAAGGCAAATACTTTTTAAATGGGAATCTGAGACAGGACGAATATTCAGGTTTGGGTAAAAAACAGGGAACATTCTGGGGAGCTTCAATAGGTTGGGAATTGACGAAAGAAACCTTTTTTGAAAATTTAACTTCCAATGGAACTTTACAAAGCCTTAGACTTAGAGGAAGTTACGGTAAAGTAGGGAACATTGGAGGAATTGGAGATTATACGCCCTATTCATTCTTTTCTTCAGGAATATACGGAGGAGCACCAACGCTTGCTTATACCAGTGTAGGAAATCCTACTGTAGAGTGGGAAACCAGTAAGAAACTTGACCTGGGAATAAATTTCACAGCTTTGAACAATCGCCTTTCAGGTGAAATTACTTATTACAGAAATAATATAGATGGTTTAATATTGTACGTTCAACAAGCACCATCCACTGGTTTGCCTAGCAGCCCTCCGCTAAACGTTGGCTCTATGTACAATAAAGGTTGGGAATTCGCTCTAACAGCAAAACCTGTTGTTGGGAATAGTTTTTATTGGGAAACTTCCATAAACGCCACTTTTAATAAAAACATGGTAACCAAATTGGATCCTACACTTCCATTTATCCTAACGGCAACCAGCGGACTGGAAACTGTTAACCGCACACAGGAAGGGTATCCGGTAGGGTATCTTTGGGTAGTAAGAACTGATGGTGTTGATGCAGGAACCGGTAAGCGTATCTTTTTGACTAAAGATGGCCAAAGGGTTTATTATCAAAATCAGACAACAACAGGACCTAATAACTACTCTACTAACCCTGATGGAACTACAAAAGCAAATACAATCAATCAGGCAAATGATGGTGTGATGTATGCTGATCCTAACCCTAAAATTACAGGCGGCTGGATAAATAATTTTAAATACAACAATTTTGATTTAAATGCATTGGTGACATTTCAAGCCGGTAATTTTATCTACTACGGTAGTAATGCAGGTTTGCACGATCAAAGATGGTGGAATAACGCAGCAGATATGTTAACTGAAACGTGGCAGAAAACAGGAGATGCAAACAAAAAATATGCAAGACCAGTGTACGGTGATAACGTTTCTAACGGATCATCTATGCCATTATCTATGAACGTATTTAAAGGGGATTTTGCAAAATTGAAAAGCTTAACACTGGGCTATACAGTGAAGGGCGATGCAATTGGAATTGACAAAATTAATAACCTTCGGTTTTATGCTGGTGGCCATAATTTGTTGATACTTACTAAATATCCCGGACCAGATCCAGAAGTTTCTTCAAATGGTAATTCCACAACTTCTCAGGGAGTGGACAGAAATACAGGTGTGAATGCCCGTACCATCACTGTGGGAGTTAACCTGTCATTTTAAATCATTAAAAAATTAAATTATGAAACTTAAATATTTCAAATCAAATTATATTATTTGTCTGGGATTCATGGTTTTGCTTTCATCATGCAAAAAAGATGAGTTATTAAATCCAATCTCAGAAACACAAATTTCAGATGCTACGGCTTTCTCAACTGCTTCCCGGATCAAAGGGCAAGTTCTAGGTTTGTATTCCTCCCTTAAAAATGGTCAGATGTATGCCGGGCGTGTTCTGATTTTTGGAGATATAAAAGGAGAAGATTTTCTAAATGAAGGAAGTAATCTGGT
>JBDSBN010000201.1:0-4166 GCA_039921585.1 Ginsengibacter sp.
AAATGGAGTTGGAATGGAACTATGTATCGGGTTACTCAAACAATTCCGGCGGGTAAAGTTCTGTCATTTCCAACAAGAAATATTGAAGAGGTGAGTGCGGAGTATGTGGAGAGGTTTTAGGATTTGGGGTTCGGGTTTCAGGTGTCAGGTTTCAGGTTTCAGGTTGAATCCATTTTGATATCCAACAATAGACCATTTAGCCATTCAAATTGAATAGGGCTGCACATTATTTTATAATATTACGCCCTTTCAGGGCTGGGATTCTACACATAACTGTGCATTCCACCATTCAACCATCAACCATTCAACCATTAACCATTCAACCATCAAACCCTTCAACAATTCAACCCCCTCCACTCAATCAATCTCCGAATAAGGCCTGTCCTCTTTCCTCACGCCCCATGTTTTTGACGGAGTTGCTCCCATTTCAATCACCATGTTTCCACCAGCCATCAGGTCTTTATAATGGATGTACGATTTAGTGTATTTCTTTCCGTTTAATTGAATACTCTGAATGTAAATATTCGTTTTGCTGTTGTTTTTATACGTGATGTCTAATTCTTTTCCATTTCCTAATTGGATGGTGGCCTTATCCATCACCGGACTGCCAAATACATACATACCGTTAGAGGGATTTACCTGATAAAAACCAAGCGCGGAAAGAATGTACCACGCAGACATCTGTCCTACGTCTTCATTCCCGATAATACCGTCATGCTTGTCTGTATAATGATGATCCAGAATAAACCGCACTTTCTCGGCGGTTTTCCAGGGCTGACCTACAAAAGGGTAGAGGTAGGTTACATGGTGACTCGGTTCATTTCCATGCGCATATTGTCCAATTAATCCTGTAATATCGTTGGAGGCTTCTTCGCCCATATCTCCTTCGATCGTAAACAAGGAATCCAGTTTCGTAATAAATTCTTCCTCACTTCCCTGCAGGCGAATTAATCCTTCTACATCATGTGGCACCAGCCACGTATATTGCCAGGCATTTCCTTCAGAAAAATCATCGGCACGGTGTACGGATTCAAACGGACTGAAAGGCGTTCTCCAGGAAGTATCTGAAAGTCTGCCGCGCATGAAATGCGTTTCCATATCAAAATAATTACGGTAGTTCATAGCACGTGTGCTGAAATATTCATAGTCCTCCATCTTTCCCATTCTTTTCGCCATTTGTGCAATTCCCCAATCGGAGATGGCATATTCCAAACCGTTTGCTACAGATTCCAACATGCTATCTGCGGGAATATATCCCAGGTCTTTGACGAATTTCATCCCTTTCTCATCCAGCATGGCAGAATTCTTCACCGCTTCCCAGGCAAGGTCTTTATCAAAACCATCAAATCCTTTCAGGTACGCATCTGTAACTACCTGTATGCCGCTATGGCCGGGCATGGTATTCGTTTCATTTCCCATCAGGTGCCACACAGGCAATTTTCCCTGCTGCTGATAAATTGCCAGCATGGAATTGATCATATCATTCACCCGATCTTTTTGTAATAAAGTGAAAAGAGGATGTGCTGCGCGATAAGTATCCCAAAGAGAAAAAGTAGTCAGATTGGTAAAGGGTGCATCCTTATAAACTTTCTTATCTGTTCCTAAATAATCGCCATTTACATCATTAAAAATAGATGGCGCAATGACCGAGTGATACATTGCTGTATAGAAGGTACGCAAGCGGGCTGTGTCCTTCGTCGTTACCTGAATTCTGCTTAATTCTTTATTCCAGGCAGCATCTGCATTTTTAACCACTTGCGCAAAATCCCAATGCGGAACTTCTTCCCGGATATTCATCGCAGCATTTTCGATACTCACCGGAGAAATGCCCACTTTCACCAGAATTTTTTCATCCTTAATAGTATTAAATAAAACGGCTCCTCTAATGCGGGTCGCTGTCAGGGAAGTTCCCTCTTTTCTATCCGTTCCGTCATAGATGAGAAAATCGTTCATAGGCTTAGAAAAAATAGCCGTAAAATAAATACGCTGATCATTTGCCCAGCCTTTTGAATATCGATATCCGCCAACTGTACTGTCATTCAATTTTTCAATGTAGGTTTTCACAGGAGAGTCCCAGCCAATGCCGGTTTCAAGATCAATGATAATCTTTGAATCATCTGATGCGGGAAAAGTATATTGATGAAAACCAACTCTTTCTGTGGTTGTCATTTCAGCTTTCACATCATATCTTTTAAGAAACACCGAATAATATCCGGGAACGGCTATTTCATCGTCATGTGAAAAGAGAGAATAATACCCGCTATTCTGATCTGCTGCCGTACCACGGGCCATTTTTACCTCTCCGATAACCGGCATAAAGGAAATATCTCCCAGATCACCTATGCCTGTTCCGCTCAAATGTGTGTGCGCAAATCCAATTATTGTAGAATCTGAATAATGATATCCGGAGCACCAATCCCAACCTTGCGACATATTCGTCGGTCCCAGTTGCACCGCTCCAAAAGGTACATTGGCTCCCAAAAACACGTGCCCGTGAAAACCAGTCCCGATAAAAGGATCCACATATTTTGTATAGGGAAATTCATTTTCCTCTGTTGCATTTTTTGTTGTTCCGCAGGAAGCTAAAAGAAGCGCAAAGCAAATAACTAAAGCAGTTTGCGTAGAATGTAAAATGGAAAATCGTTTCATATTTTGGGTCATCAATTTTAGCCGTTTTATTGTTTGTGAGTATGTTGATTCGGGACGGTATTGCTCTGAACAATTCCGAGCCGGTTGCAGTATAATTCTTTTTCACGAATCTGCCGCAAGATTTTGTGTAAAAAAAGAGGCTGCATTTAGATCCGACCCGTCCACTCCTTGTTCTAAAAACATAGAGTATTATTTGGTCGTCTTTAAATGCAGCCTCCCTTTTATTTATAAAATACCAAGATTATTTTTCTGTCCGTCTTTATCTGTCAAATCATTGATGAGAATTAAAACAGATTTATCCGGGCGTTTTAACGGGCTATCCGCTTCAATCTTCTTTTCGTTCCTCAAAAAAGGATTTCCGCTTCTATCCCTAACGCGGCAGCCGCCAAAAAAAAATTCTCACGGCATAGCCACTTCGCCCCTCCATCGGGTCTATCTTAAATCGAATTCAACATTAAAATGTGATGATTTATTTCTTCCAGTTCCACTTTAACCCGGCTGTTACCCATCTTCCAACCATTGGCACAGCACCTGCTTCTATATAAGATACATTCGTCAGATTGTTCACATCCGCATACATCTCTACATTTTTCATTTTGGCAGAAATTCGGGTATCTAATAAAATGTATTCCGCATAATTAAATCGTTGCTGATATTTTGCAGCCAGGGATACATTGAATTTATTCTGATATCCAACATCCATTCTTGCTACCAATTGGTTCCGTAAATTATCCAAAGCATACTGAGAGATTTGATTGGAGTTTCCTTTTTCTTTTATCGTGGATTGCAACCAGGTATAGGAAAGTCCGGCCAGCACATTAAAATCAGATGAAGTATGGTGATCCATCAATCGATAATCTCCGGAAAGTGATAAGCCATTGGTCTCAATTTCCTGGAAATTTTGAGGCTGCCACGGATCTGCAACATCTACTTTTACCCAATCAATAAAATCCGACATATTTCGGCGGAAATAACTCACACTAGCATTTAGCTTTTCGGTATTGTATTTAAATCCTGCCTCTGAATGAACAGAATGTTCCGGTACCAATTGGTCATTACCAATATTGGACGGCCCCTTATAATACAAGTCTGTGTAAGTAGGCAAACGCTGCCCCGTACCGGCATTCACAAACATTCTGAAATCTTTGTAAAAGGTATATCCGATATCAAAACCCGGCAATACCTGCCAGCCAAAGTCTGAATTGTAATTTGTATAAGCCCCTACATTGATGAGGAGTTTTTTGATCTTATTAAAACTGTATTCACCAAAAAAACCATAATTCATTCTGGACCATTCACCCAAACTGTTACTATTAATTGATTCATTTCTCATTTCCAATCCCAAACCAAAATCTCCAATTCCACTATAGAACGTGTTATTGAGTTCCGCATTCACCACATTGGTTTCATGGATATTCCGATACACCTCTGGTTTTTTCCTGATAAAAATATAATCATCCTGATTATATCTATAGCTTACCTGTGGTCGTAAAGTCCAAAACTTGTTCATCGGCAAT
>JBDSBN010000202.1:0-3469 GCA_039921585.1 Ginsengibacter sp.
CACGTTATAAAACTTTGTGACGGGGTGGATGCACAAAAAAACGTTCTAAAACAAGTTAGAGACGATGTAAACCAAATCCAATTTTTATCGGATAAATTAGATGCTGATTTCGTTTCTACTGATGTTAAATTGATCAATAATAAATCGCATGGCCTACTCACAGATTGAATACACTTCTTTAACCTCCGCAATTGCCCAGGGTATTACCACAGTAAAATATGGAGACAAGGAAATCACTTACCGGAGCCTGTCAGAAATGCTGCGGATAAAGTCCGATATGGAGGTTGAATTAGGCATTAAACCAGGTGGCATCCGTAGAACGTATATTTCACACACAAAAGGATTAAAATAATGAATTTTTTAGATAAAACAATTGGCTATTTTAACCCAAAAGCCGGGGCAAAACGGGTGCAAATGCGTGCTCAAATGCTCATGATGCAGGGCCATGTGCGCAAATACGAAGGAGCCGCCGACGGCCGCAGGCATTCGGGTTGGTTAATGCGTTCCAACCCATCTGTGAACCAGCTAATTTCTAAGGATCATAAAAACCTTGTTGCCCGTTCCCGTGAATTGGCTATTAATAATTCCTATGCAAAAAAAGCACCTAAAACCATTGCAAACAGCGTGGTCGGCACCGGAATTTTACCTGCTATCGCTATTCCCGATACCGTGGAAAACGGACAAATAAAAACCGTTCCCAATAAAGATAAAATTATAGCCGTAGCTAAAGCCGCATGGAACGAATGGGCCAGCAAATTAACCTGTGATTTTGATGGTAATTTTGACTTTTACGGCCTGCAACATCTTGCTATGTCAACCATTATCACAAGTGGCGAAGTATTGGCAATCCGGAAACGGGTAACCATGGATGAAAATAAATATGGTCTGCAAATTATCATCCTGGAAGCCGATTATATTGATGCAGAAAAGGATACGCAAAAGGATAGTGACGGTGGTTGGACCAACCACGGTATAAAATTTAGTAAAACAGGCAAAAAAGCCGGGTACTGGATATTTGATAAGCACCCATCCGAAAACGGCGCAAAGTCCACCCTTATTGACATAAAAGACATTGCGCATGTGTATGATGTGGACCGACCGGGACAAAACAGGGGCGTGCCTTTGGCAAGTTCTACAATCCTAAAACAAAGGGATCTGGATGATTATGAAGATGCGGAATTATTAGGCAAAAAAGCATCTGCCTGTTTGCCGATCTTCATTACCAATTCACAGCAGGAAGGCATTGCCGAAGAAGATAAAATAGAAGCCATTGAACCGGGAGCTATTAATTACCTGAACCCAGGTGAACAAGTATCCAGTTTTGGAGCTGCACCCAATCCCGGTTTTGATAGTTTTATTAAAACCCAACATAGAGCCGTTGCCGCCGGTTATTTAATGTCTTACGAACAATTAACAGGGGATCTTTCCAATGTAAATTTTTCCAGTGGGCGTATGGGTTGGCTTGAATTTCAAAGGCAGGTGTACAACTGGCAATATTTAATGCTGATTCCGAAATTTTGCGATAAAATATTTGATTGGTTCGTGGAACAATTAGCCATTACAAACGGAATTAAAGACATTGCCTTCACTGCCGCCTGGACACCGCCACGCCGGGAAATGATTGATCCCACAAAGGAAACCAACGCAAAGCGTACCGGTATGCGTACAGGGCTGCAATCGTTGAGCGAAACAGTTAGACAAGACGGCTACAATCCGGATGAAGTGATTGCAGAAATGAAAGCCGATCAGGAAAAATTTGCCGCCGCCGGTTTGATGAATGACTGGACCCCCTTCTTTGAATTGCAATACAGACAAACAATGCAAAACGTAAAAAAAGATACACCGCAGGATGATCCCAAAGAATAAATATAGAAACATCCCTTGCATAGTGAACGGGATCCGATTCCAAAGCAGAAAAGAAGGACGTAGGTATCAAATTTTATTGCTTCTATTGCAGGCCGGTGAAATATTTAAACTGCAATTACAGGTACCCTTTAAGCTGGAAGTAAATGGTTTTAAGATTTGCACCTACAAAGCTGATTTTGTTTACTATGATAAGAAAGGGAATAAAGTTGTGGAAGATACAAAGGGAGTATTAACACCTGAATTTAAACTGAAACAAAAATTAATGAAAGCAATTTTAGAAGTTGAAATATTATTAACTTAAAACTAAACAAAAACGAAATAATGGAAGTATCGGACATTAAACTAATTACTTGTTTACATGACAATTATCATGGCGTTGAATTATTCAACCAATCAAATCTTAATGAATTCATTGCAATTTCCCGTGAAGGTGGATTAAAATTATTATTTAAAATACCGGTTTATATTCATAAAAAGCACTTTGATACTTATGAGGTGGTGATTGTTCGCCAAAATCCAGTAATGGTTTTTACGAAAGACTTTGATTTGGACAAAGCATTTGTAAATTTCAGAGATTTCAGGATTTCTCAAATAGAAGAAATTATAAAAAAATGGGAAATAGAAAAAAATAATTATGCCACTGGCATTTTTAATAACAAAATATGCAACCGCAAAATTATTTTTCAAAATATAAAACCAATCAGAAAATGAACACAAGCAAGCAAATAGATGTAGTATCTGCAGTAGAAAATGGAATCAGACCTGAACAGTCGTGGATTAAGGAGCATAATAAAAAAATAGGATTAGAATCAAGGCTGATAGCATTCTTCATGGATGGGATTCTAATACCTGGTTCGGAAACTCTTTATGAAGGCTTTGTTTTCAAAAAGGATGCTGATGAAAAAGAAGGGTATATCCCTGAATATATGGATTATAGTTGTAGTTGGGAATGGTTAATGCCTGCAATAGTAAAGATGTGTGAAAAAGCCATAATTGACGTACATCATTCTAAATCATGCGTAGAAATTAAAGTAATGTGGGATGAATATCGGTATGAGAATAAGGAATATAACACAAGCCTTATCCGGGGTTATTATAAAGCCTTAGTGTGGTTTGTTAAATTACAGGATGAATTAAATCTACTTACTAAAAGAAGGCGTGAAGTGCCGGGCCGGACATTCCTACTTGAAGGCGAAACTAATGATATTTAAAAAGTAAAAAAAAAAGGGATTCACCCTTTTTTTTCAATTTTCTCCTGTTTCTATCCTGTTGCTATAACATTTCCTTCTCTGTATAGTTTTACCCTGTGAGCAAAAATAAAAATACAATTACGCAAAAACAGGATGCACCATTCTTTAGCCGGGCTGCCGTGGATGCCAGTACTGTTATTTCTACCGATAAAGAGAAATCTTTTGAAGTAGTTTTTGCAACTGAAACACCTGTATTTCGCCGGAATTGGGAGGAAAATTTTAATGAAATCCTTTCCTGTGATACCGGGGCAATCAGAACCTCCCGCCTGGATAACAACGCCGTTCCATTATTAGATAACCATTCCCGTTATTCAGTATCGGATCAGATGGGCCGCGTAGATTCTTACACAATC
>JBDSBN010000203.1:0-3842 GCA_039921585.1 Ginsengibacter sp.
AATACGATCTCCTTGATATAAATCAAAATAGGCATAACTATTCGGAGTCATTACCACCTGATGATTCATTTTGGCTGCAGCAATTCCTCCCTTCAGTCCTCGCCAACTCATTACCGTAGCGCCGGGAGCTAACCCACCATCCAAAATCTCGTCCCATCCCATCATTTTTTTGCCTTTGGAGTTCACAATTTTTTGAACTCTTTTAATAAAATAACTCTGTACTTCATCCAAATCTTTCAACTTTTCTCTCTTCATTAATTTCTTTACTTCTTCATTCTTGCCCCAATATCCCTTGTAGGCCTCGTCACCTCCAATATGTATATATTCAAATGGAAATAATGCCGCTACTTCTGTAAATACTTTATCTAAAAATTCATAAACAAATTCGTTTGCAGGGCAAAGGGTGTTGTCAATTAATGCAGTAAACTCGCCGCCGCCTCTCCAATCGATAAATTTATCTCCGGAATTTACCTGGTAAGTTCCCGGCGTACAGCTTAATTGAGGATAAGACGCCACTGCTGCAAGACTGTGCCCCGGTACATCAATCTCAGGCATCACACTTACGAATCGAGCTTTTGCATATTGTATAATCTCCCTGATATCATCATGAGTATAAAATCCGCCGTAAGTTTTCGGCTCATCCGGTGAAGGCTTCGAAAACTCAGACCATCTTCCTACCCTGGGAGCGCGCCAGGCGCCAACTTTCGTTAATTTAGGAAGACTTTTAATTTCAATTCTCCATCCCTGATCATCGGTCAAATGAAAGTGAAATCGATTGTATTTATACTTCACCATGTTGTCGATAAAATCCATCACTTCCTCTTTTGTATAGAAATGGCGGGAAACATCGAAAAGCATTCCTCTCCATTCAAATCGGGGATAATCGGTAATCTCTACGGCAGGCATCGCCCAGGAATCTCTTTTCACCAAAATATTGCTTTCAATTTCAGTTGGTAATAATTGCAATAACGTTTTGGTACCATAAAACAAACCCACAGATTTGTTTGCTTTTATCAAAACCCCTTTCTCATCCACACTAAGCGAATACCCCTCCTCTCCGATTTCTTTGTCGTGAGTTTTATTTAAATAAAGCCGGATATTATTCTTTGAAGTAGCATTCTCTACCACCGTATATGTATATCCGGTAGCTTTGGAAATTTTGCTGCCCAGCTCTGTGGCAATAAATTTTATTTCCGGAATTCCGCTATTCAATTCTATTTTAAAATTAGATGGTAAAACATATTGACCGGAACGAACATTCATTTTAACTGGTTCCGGAATAATGTGAATTTCATTATTTGCAAACACATTTAAACCTGAGAATAAAATAAAAATAAAAACCAAAGAAGACCAAACCTTATTCATACTTATATAATTTATAATAAAAATAATTCAACCATTTTTCCAAACTTCGGGAATAAAACTTAATTGAACGGCAATAATTCATTTATTTTCAAAAACTCATACCCCTTGTTTTTCAGTTGCCTCAGAAGTGATGGAAGTTGATGATAAAACTTATCCGTGCGACGCGAATCTGTTCCAAAATGAATCAATAAAATAAATCCATTTAACCCATTTGGCTGACTATTTTCAAATTTCAAAATAGATTCCATAATACGATCACTACTTACATATTTACTTCCCATTTCAGAATAAGTATAATCTGCATTACTCCTTGTTCCGGACGAGAAATTAATTAACTGCAATCCTGCTTCCTTTGTCCATGTACTAATAGAATCATTATACCACTCATACGGCGGAAGAAAAAACGGAGCATCGCTTTTCTTTATCCCAAAATTTTCCATCTCCAGATAGGAGTTTTGTAAATCCTGCACAAACTCTTCTTTTGTTACCAATAAACTATCCCTATTTTCCCAGGTGCAATACAAAAGATGCTTATCAGAATGACTTCCTATATAGTGACCATCTTTTTTAAGCCTGCGGATTGTGGAGGTAAATTCCGGGTTTCGGTAAAAATTTCCTGTAAAAAAGAAGGATCCGCGAATCTTACGGTTTTTCAATGCTTTTAGGATATAAGCATCTCCATCGCCAAACTCATCAGCGGTAAAAACCAATGCAATATTTTTTTGAGTTGTATCACCTCTTATAATTCCTCCATGAGAGATAATTGTATGATCCGGATAAATACTATTCTGGGCATTTCCAAACAAAGCACATATCCAGATGATACAGAACAACAAACCCGTTTTATAGTAATGATTCATTTTTTATTTTTCATTTGTTTCATATAGGACTCCTTCTACAATTGTAAATTTTGGTTCAAAATACGGAGTAAAAATTGTCAGATTCGCTTTGGCACCTTCCTGTATTATACCAAGATCATTTCGATTTATCACCTTTGCCGGATAAGTGGAAGCCATCCTCAGACTCTCATCCAGAGAAATTCCTGCCTTTTCAACACAGTTCTTTACCGCCTGCAACATGGTTAGTCTGCTACCGGACAAGGTGCCGTCAGGCAACGTAAATCGATCATTTTGTTTCACATGAATATACGCTCCTTCTTTCACTTCTTCTACAGCATCTGTTATTAAAAAAAGTCGCTCTTTCAATAATTTTTTACTTAAAACAAGGGTGTTATAATCTACATGAATCCCATCAGCAATAATACTCGCATAGGCCGTCTCAGAAAGAAATACAGCTCCGGGCAAACCGGTATTGCGATGATGGAAAGGCGACATAGCATTAAATAAATGTGTGGTTGTGGTTATCCCATTTTCAAAACCTGATACAGCTTCTTCAAAAGTTGCATTACTATGCCCGGCTGAAACAACTACGCCATTGGCAGTAAATAACCTGATAATTTCAGGTGAGCACATTTCAGGCGCCAAAGTAACCATTTTCAAAACTCCGGCTGCTTCTTCCAACAGAGAGCTTACTTCTTCTATAGTTGGGCGTTTTATATACTCCGTTATATGAGCTCCGCGTTTGATTGGATTTAAATATGGACCTTCGAAATGCAGCCCTAATAAAGCCGGATGTGGATTCTGTTTGACAATTTTAATAGATTCCTTAAAAACCTCTATGGAGTTAGTAGCAAGTGTCAAATAAAAGCCTGTAGTTCCGTTACTGATCAGGCTTTCAATCATGGATTTTAAAGCGGTTTTGGTTGGTTGGTTCGAAAAAAGGTGGCCACCTCCACCATATATTTGCAAGTCAATTAATCCCGGCGCTAATATCCCATTCTGGCAGTCTATCCTGATAGCATCAGATGGTATTTTATCTTTTTCAACCAGCCCTGCTATTTTATCTCCTTTCGTGAGGAGGACCTTATCTACAAACATCTCTTTGCCGGTAAATACCCTGGCATTCAAAAACGCATGAATCATACTTGATTATATTTAATGGAAGAATAAATTTGATTAAATATAATCAAAACAAAAAACCAATCAGCAGTTTTGACAAAACATAAAACTAAATTAAAAACGTTTACATAAATACTTTTTATTAAATATTTTTTATCAATTTCCTTTTCGATTATTAATTCAAAAATAGCAAGATCTCAATTGCTGGATCTTAAAATTCAGAAAAACTTTTGACTGCAAGAGTAAGAAAAAATGAAACCTGTTAAAAATGCATCCCATCGATTATGATTGTTTCTTTACCTTGCTCTCCAAAAAAAAATTGACAAGGATAGGATTAATTTCAGATACACATAACTTTCTAGATGAAACAGTTTTTGAACATTTCAAGAACTGCGATGAGATCTGGCATGCCGGCGATTTTGGAAGTTCAGCTATTGCAGACAAGCTGAGTGATTTCAAGCCATTACGCGGCGTTTACGGAAACATTGATGGATATGATATTAAAAGTATGTTGCCCGA